>JAGNMU010000046.1 GCA_017991005.1 Gemmatimonadaceae bacterium
GCTCAGCGCCGAACCTCGATCTTGTTGCCCATAATCCTGACCGCGACGGGCTTTCCATCGAGCGTTGCCGGGCTGTACCGCATGTTTTCGAACATGTCGCGCAACTGACGATCAACCTCGGCGATTCCTGTGCCGGCGCCAATACTCAGCCCGGACACCACCCCCGATGCATCCACGTCGAAGCGCGCTTGAATGTTGCGTGGCTGCGGCGTGACGGTCCGTCCGCTCGAACTTTTCGACACCACACGGCCAGTGCCAGCAACCGGGCGCCCGGCACCCGGACCGCTGACCGAGACTGGCGGACAGAACTCAGACGGCTCGAGCGTCACCTGCAGACCGGCCGAGTTGCGAATGTGCAATCGGAACGCTGGGGGCGTGTCTTTGACATCGGCACGCAAGACGGCAATCACCTCGCTGACCAGCATCTGGTGCCCCGGTGTCACCATGGGGACGTCGAGCACATCGGCGGTCGGTGGTGGGCCGGAACTCACACTCACGATGGCTTCGGCGCCGACGAGTGTGTCCACGGCTTTGAGTCGCATCATGAGCGCGGACGAATCAAAGAGCGCGTCAACCGCGCGCACGCCTTTCGGCAGGGTCAGCGGTGCGCACTTCTGTGCCGTACTGCGGAACAGCACAGGGGTGTCGGGTGCCGACGCCACAGCGGGACGCGCATGCAGATGCGCCGCGGTGACTGCACACAGCACGGCAACGGACAACACGATTCGCGACATTTGCATCGGGAGCATCCTCGCGGAGAAGGCATTGACATCACTAGCGTGAAAAGACCGACCCGTGCGGTACCGCCGTCCCGGTGAATCCATGCGGCCACGTCTTGGCGGACAACCTGACGCCGGCGCGCGCTGCACCTGCATCGCGGAATCGCTCGTCGAGCGTCAACGCGCCCCTCTTGGGATCAAACGAAATCATGAACAGCCGATTGCCGCTGCCGCCGCCGGCCGAGTTGAGCACCACCCGCGTGCCCGAGGCATCGATCGACACCCAGTGCGGTTGCTCGTCGTCCCCCACGGATACCGACGACACTTCACGTGGGTGCTCCGGATCAGAGATATCCATGGCCACCAGCGCATGCATCGATGGGACGGTCTGCAGCCAGTAGTGTCCCACCAGCAGCGGCACGCCGCAGTCCTTGCCCGGGAATCCATGCACAAATGAAGCAGTGGGTGTGTCCTGCTCGACGCCGCGTACCAGGTATAAACCGCAATTGAACGTGTGGATGTAGACGTTCTTTCCGTCTGGCAGCAGGAACGGTTCACCGGAGAACTTCTGCTCGTCACCGCGCGGTCCGGGCGGGAGCGCAATCGACTTGCGCAGCGTGAGATCCGACAGCCGCCAGAACTGCACCCACTCCGCGGTCGCCGCTGTGTCGGCAGGATTCATGTTCGTGGTGGTGGACACCGCGCGATCGATGGACGCGAGCGGCAACACGCTGTACGGATAGATGCGACGGTCGGCGATGGTCGTGTCACGCGCTCTTCCCACACGCACGAGTGTGCCACGCTCGTCCATTTCTACCAGAGCACCGGTCCGCGACTCGCGCGTCATGTTCATGCCCGTGTGTTCGGGGCCAGACGAAGCCGCAGCCGGAGTGGACGAATCCGCCGCGTACTGAAAGGTGGCCAGCACGTTGCCGTTCGCGAGGCGCACGTAGGTGTGCGGATGTGAAAACCCACCAACATCACCGAACTCGGTGAGAATCTTGGGTGCGCGTGGGCTGGTCAGATCAAACAGCCACGTCTTGCCGGCGTGAAATCCATTGGCCAAGAGGTGTCCGCTGGCCGGCATCACCGCTTCGGTGTGATGCGGATGGGCTCCCACTGTACCGGTAGGCAGCGACGCCACCACCTCACCGTAGTGCGACGAGGACGGGTTCGCATCGATGACGGCCAGGAAATCACTCGCCACCCCGGCTGAGTCGCCGGCCCAGACATACACCAACGCATCGGATGCGGTGGACGTCGCGGCAGATTGTTCGCGGCAGGCAACACTGAGCAGCGCAAAACCGATCGACACAAGACGACGCACGGATACTCCGGAGCTGGCGCACGCAACGCTCGCGTGGGTGGATGGGGTGGGCCCGCCAACGCTAGCGCCAAATCACCGGCGTGAACAGTACTTTTTCTATCTCCGCGGTTATCCCCGCTGCAGCGCCTGTTCCAGGGACTGTTCCATCGCGGTCACCACGCGCGCGGCGGCGCCGGGTTCGCCATAGGCGTCGCGAACTCCCTCGCGCGGCACCGCACGCGCCACGGCCTCCACGATTCGTGCATGGTCAGTATCCGCCAACACATTCCAGCCGCTGGTGACTGTCTCAGTCCATTCGGTTTCATTGCGCAAGGTCACACACGGCACGCCAAGCCAATAGGCTTCCTTCTGCAAGCCGCCGGAGTCGGTGAGTATCACACGCGCAGCGCTCACGGCAGCGATCATATCGAGGTACCCGAGCGGCAATGCCACGCGCACGTTGCCCGGCAATTCGATGCCGTGCGTCTCGAGCGCGTGGCGTGTGCGTGGATGCATCGGCCAGAGCACCGTGTCGGGGAGCGCACCCAATGCACCCACCACGCGGGTCAGTCGCCCCGCGTCGTCGGTATTGGCGGCACGATGCAGGGTGGCGAGCACGTACTGACCCGGCTCGACACCAAGGGCACTGACACGGTGCACCTGACCGGCATCCTGTGATACCGCCGTGCGCGCTGCTGCGTCGCGCAACGCATCGAGCATCACATCGCCCACCACCACCACACCGCGCGTGATCCCTTCCGCCGCCAGATGTCGCCGTGCAACATCGCTGGGACAACACAACACCGTGCTCACGCGGTCGGTGAGGACGCGGTTGATCTCCTCCGGCATACCCGCCACAAAGCTTCGCAGTCCGGCCTCGACATGCACCAGCGGAATGTCCAGCTTGGCCGCTGCCAGCGCCCCAGCAAGGGTCGAGTTGGTATCGCCGTACACCATCACCGCATCGGGCCGGTGCGCCAGCAAGTCGGCCTCGATCGCCTCGAGCATCCGCCCGGTCTGTGCACCGTGCGACGCCGAACCGACATGCAGCGTGACATCCGGCGCCGGAATGGCCAGCTCATCAAAGAACACATCGGACATCAGCGCATCGTAGTGCTGACCGGTGTGCACGAGCCGTTCCACATGCCGCTGTCGCAGCACACGCGACACCGGTGCCGCCTTGATGAACTGCGGACGTGCGCCGAGGACGGTGGTGATCTTCACGCGAATCGCTCGGAGTGCGCGGCGCGAGCAACCAAACGCGACACCCGACACGACTCGAGAAACGCGAGCAGCGCCGGCATTTTGGCCGTCCACGAAAGATGCGATTCCGCCCAGCGGCGGATCTGCTGGCGACGGGCGACCTGCGTCCACCCGAGTGCCAGCGCGCGCAGTACGCGCGGCGACACGGGCGAATCGTCGGCAGACACCTGTCGAACCCATGGCAACGTGCGCACCAAGTCGGCATCCCCCCCCGCCAGCACCATCGGTATGCCACGAAAGGCGTATTCACGATGTTTGAGCGCAGCCAGCTCCTTGAGACCTACACGATGCGGCGCGAGTGACCCGATCGCGACATGCGCGCGTGCGTACCACGGGCCAAGATCGCTCACCGGGACCACGCCATGCGCGTGCACACGGGACGCCAATCCGGCCTCCTGCGCGAGGGACAGCAGGTCCGGCACGGTGGGTCCATCGCCGACCAGATGCAGGTGCACGTCCGTCACGTCCGACTCCATGGCCATCCCCACAATCAGTCGATCGACGCCGTGCCACGGATGAAATGACGCGACACACAGCAGGTCCACCTGATCGGCGGCCAGCGCGGGCGATGTGAAGGGAATGGTATCCGGATCGGCGCCATTTGGCATCACGTGACCGGGGATATCCCAACCCGCTCGCGCGGTTTCATACGACAGAATCTCTCCGGTGACCGCGACAAGTCCTGCAATATCGGGCAGCACGCGCGCCGCCCACACGGCTTCGCGCGCGGCAAGGTTCGCTGGCACTTCATTCGCAAAGATCGTCTGGAGCTCGAGCACCACGGGCGGTGCCGCGCGCACAAAACGATGCACGACCTCATCGTACATGGGGTAGCGCAGATACACCACGTCGGGTGACGTCGCATCGATGATGCGCGAAATCTCGGCAAACGCGATCTCGCGTCCTGCCGTGTCAAAACCGCCGCCGGGAATGTCGATGAACCGATACGGCGCGCTCACGTCGCCAGGTGATATGGGCGGCGGCCCGACACGCGAATCCGCAACGATCACCGTGTCGACGTGCGCTCCCGCACGCCGTAGCGCGACCGCCTGTTCAGCGAGTTTGCGATAGACGCCCCGCTGTTCCGTTCCCGCGAAGGCGAGGTGCAGCAGTTTCACGACATCGCTCGGCTACACGATCTCGTCGAGCGCACGCAGCATCGTGTCGGCCGCGTTCTCCCAACTGTATCGCTGGGCCGTGCGGATGCCGGCATCGTTGCGCGGCAGCGTTCCCGCTTGCTTCCGGACATGCACATCGCGCAGGTGGTGTACCAGTTGCTCGTGCTGCGAAGCGCCCCACGCCGCCCAGCGACCCGGCAGTGCGACGCCGTCGGACACCGCATCCTCGAAGGCATCGATCCGCACCAGACGCGCGTTGTCGAGCGTCAGGAACTCGTTGTGCGCCGTCACCGCCGTGGCAATGATTGGCTTGCCCATCGACAGCATTTCGAGTGCTTCAAGATTCCATCCTTCCGCACGGGCCGCGAACACGCCACAATCCGCGCCGGACATGAGCGTCGCAACGTCGGACAACGACGGCAGCTCGTGCGTGAGGATCGTGATGCGGGCGGCCATCGGTGATTCGCGAAACGGCTTGAGCATCGCCTCCATTTCGGCCGGGCGCTTGAAAGGATTCCCGCACGAGAGCACCAACCGGACATGATCACGAGGTGTGAACGCCGATTCGAACGCGGTCAGGAGATCGCGCTGTCCCTTTCGTGTCTCGAGCTTGCCCACCTGCATGAATACGGTTTCCGCCCAGGTCGTGGAGGGCGTCACGTTCTCATGGAACACAGTACGATCCACACCATGCGGCACGACGTGAATCGGACGATCGTTGAGCCCATTGTCGAGACAGACCTGACGCGCCCACTCGGAGCAGACCAGCAGCGCATCCTGCTGCTGAAGCTGGTGCAGCTCGCTTTCAGTGAATCGGTCCAGTTCGAAAACCGTATAGCCGATATGTTTGCCACGACCGGCGTGCAGGGCGAGATCGAATTGCTGCGCAAGACGGACGCTGGGCACATCGGGACGGTACGCACCTTGTAACCGCAGCGACTGATCGAGCGCACTATTGCGTACGATCGTGCGATCGACCGGACCGAGCGGAAAGAACGCGACCGGCACCTGTCGTGCCTGCAGCGCTCGCAGGAGATGTGCGCCGACCACGCCGTAGCCCGTTCGCGAATGCGGCGCGATGAACGACAGTCCGTCGCGCGTGGGCAGCCAGCGCGGATCATCCAGCACGGCGGCGGGCTGAAACACGCTGCCGAGCGCTTCCGCGATCACCGCGACATCGGCGGCCTCGGCGGCCTCGGCGGCCTCGGCGGCACCGGTGACGCCCGCGACATCGGACGGATCAACGAGATCGATGAGATCGACGGATTGAGCGAACTCGACGGGCTCGACGGACCTGGTGACATCGATGGCCCCGACGACGTCGTCCCGCGATGCGGCCGCTGACATCTGGGGGTCCGGGTCGGCGGCGCTCCCATCCACAATGGCGGTGGGGAGCGCAATCACGGGCGACTCCGGACGACCGCTGAACGGGAGGATCATGGCCTCGCCGTCGCGCTCCACCATCGCGCAGCTGGTGAAACCTGCGTCGCCCAGCGCGCGCGACGCCGTGTCCCACTCGGCCGAATCGAACGCATCGCTCACGCAGATGCTCAACACACGGCCGGCGGCGATGCTCTCCGAGAGGACGGCGCACACCCAGCCGACATTGGCCGCGATGGTGTGCACGAAGATGCGCCCCTCGGGCTCAAGCCGGCTGTCGATGGTCGCGCCCAGATGTTCGAGCTCCGCGACACCCAGCGTTTCGAGCCAACCGCCCGCGTCCGCCGCGGCATCCTGAAGCGACTGCATGCGGTCAACGGTGAGCCCAGCGACAAACACGGTGGGCATTCCCCCCGGCGCCGTGGTCGCACTCAGCGCGACAAAACCGAAACCAGGATTCAGGTCCAGCACCACATCGCCAGTCTCGAGCTGCGCATCAAAGAAGGCACGGACCTCCGCTTCCACTCCGCCACCCGCCTCGATCGCCGCGGCAAGCGCCCAGCCGGGTTCGTCGGTGGCGGGAACGTGAAAGCGGGGCACTCCAGCGGCGAGGAGCTGGACGCTGGGGATGGCGCTGGCGTTGAACGTGGTGGCCGTCATTGGCTTTTTGCGCGATGAGATGACAGAGGAGACACATGTGGGTACCGGTCCCCTCCAATTCACGTTTCATGCCACAGTGCAAAAGCTTTACTGGCAACACTTTACGTTTTCCCATACGCAAAGTCGTCGTCTCAATAGAGGCAGAAGTCTACCCGAACTCGGCAAACTTTTCCTATCAACTATCACATGTTTGGCAGATGGACATTTTTGCCTACTCAGTGGTGCAGGCGGCAGAAGATGTCCGATTGGGAAACACCGAGCGGCCTCCAAGTAGCTGTTATTCAACAACTTAGCTTCTGGCACATGTCGTGCATTGAGATCGTGCGGGCGCGTGATGAATTCTGCGGTCACGCGCGTCGTCCATTTCACCACGGGTTCTCAACCATGCGCGACCTTCGCGGCAAAACGATCTGCGTCATCGGCGGTGCGGGCTTTATCGGCTCTCACGTGGTGGACGAGTTGCTCACCCGGGACGTGAAGCAGGTCATCGTTTACGACAATTTCTGCCGCGGCACGGTCGACAACCTGGGCTCCGCTCTTCGCGACCCGCGGGTGCGGATCTTCGAAGCCGGCGGCGACATCCTCCAGTCCGACGTGCTGTCGAGCGCGATTGGCGAGAGCCAGTGCGTGGTCCATCTCGCGGCGCTCTGGCTGCTCCAGTGCCACGAATTCCCGCGGGCCGCTTTCGACGTGAACATCCGCGGCACGTTCAACGTGCTCGAAGCATGCCGAGATCACGGCATCGAGCGCCTGGTCTATTCGTCGTCCGCATCGGTGTACGGCGACGCCGTTGAGCTGCCGATGACCGAGTCGCACCCGTTCAACAACCGCACCTTCTACGGCGCGACCAAGATCGCAGGCGAGGCCATGGCCCGCGCATTTCTGGATCGCTACGGGCTCTCCTTTGCCGGCATGCGCTACATGAACGTGTACGGCGCCCGGCAGGACTATAAGGGCACGTACATCGCCGTCATCATGAAGATTCTGGATCGACTCGATCGCGGGCTTCCGCCCATTCTGCACGGCGACGGGTCGGCGGCGTACGACTTCATCTACGTCAGCGACTGTGCCCGCGCCAATGTGCTCGCGCTCGAATCGGAGATCTCCGACGAGTTCTACAATGTGGGCAGTGGTACGCGCACGTCGCTCCGCGAGTTGACCGAGCTGATCCTCGAGATTCGGGGCTCGTCGCAGCAGATCGAGTACCAACCCGAGAGCCGCGTGTTCGTGACCAATCGCGTGGGCTGTCCGGAGAAGGCTGCTCGCGATCTTGGATTCCGCACCACCATCGGATTGCGCGAAGGGCTCGAGCGTCTGATTGCCTGGCGCGATGCGCACATGGGCCGCGTACAGGCGCAGGCTGCCGGACGGCCCATTCAGTTGCCGTCGCTGCACGCCGCGTAAGCGCTCCTTTCCAGGTCACTCGTCATGTGCGGCATTGCCGGCATCTTCAACGTCAACGGCACTCCGGTGCCGGTGCCGGTGCTGCGCGCGATGACCGATATCGTGCGACACCGCGGTCCTGATGGCGAAGGCATCTGGACGCACGATGGCGTGGGGTTCGGCCACCGACGGTTGGCCATCGTCGATCTGTCGCCCAGCGGCCATCAACCCATGCGGTCGACGGACGGCGCGTTGGTGATCACCTACAACGGTGAGCTGTACAATTGGCGTGAACTGCGCCGGGAGCTCGAGCGAAAGGGGGCCACCTTCCGCTCGCAGAGCGACACCGAAGTGATTCTCGAAGCGTACCGCGCCTGGGGACCCAAGTGTGTGGATCGCTTCAATGGCATGTTCGCGTTCGCCCTCTGGGATGCACGCACCTCGCGTTTGTTTCTGGCGCGTGACCGCTATGGCATCAAGCCGCTCTACTATAGATGGGACGGACACACGCTGCTGTTCGGATCGGAGATCAAATCGATCCTGCAGCATCCCGCCGTGCGTGTGAACGTCGACCCCAATGCCCTGAGCGAATATTTCACGTTTCAGAATGTGCTGTCCGATCGCACGCTGTTCGACGGTATCAAGTTGCTGCCTCGTGCCACGATGCTCACGCTGACCGCCGGTGAGCCGGCGTCGTTCTCCACCAAGCGCTGGTGGGACTATCAGTTCGTGGACGAACAGGGTGTGCCGGAAGCCGAATATCTCGAAGAGCTCGATCGGCTCTTTCGACAGGCGGTCGACCGACAAGTGCAGGCCGACGTGGAAGTCGGCACGTATCTGAGTGGCGGCATCGACTCCGGTGCGGTCACCTGCCTGACCGCCCGCGCGCATCGCAACGTGAAGAGCTTCACGGCCGGCTTCGACCTGTCATCGGCCTCGGGCCTTGAACTCGCGTTCGACGAACGCGCCAAGGCCGAGCAGCTGTCTGCAGCGTACAAGACGGAGCACTATCAGGTGGTGCTCAAGGCCGGCGACATGGAGCGCGTGCTGCCGGATCTGGTGTGGCACCTTGAAGATCTGCGCGTTGGCCAGAGTTATCCCAACTACTACGTGTCGCGGCTCGCCTCGCGATTCGTGAAGGTGGTACTGGCCGGTACGGGCGGTGATGAGATCTTTGCCGGGTATCCGTGGCGCTACTATCGCGCCGTGAAGAACGATGACGCCGCGCAGTACATCGACAAGTACTACGCCTACTGGCAGCGGCTCATTCCCGACTCGCACCGATCGTCGTTCTTTCAGCCGGGCATGGCGGCCCAGATGCCCGCAGGCCATGCCGAGTCGTCGTTTCGACAGGTGCTGCGCCGCCGCTCGTTCCTGGCCATGGGGCCCGACGACTATGTGAACACGTCGCTGTACTTCGAACTCAGCACCTTTCTGCACGGCCTGCTGCTCGTCGAGGACAAACTGTCCATGGCGCACGGGCTCGAAACGCGGGTGCCGTTCCTGGACAACGACCTGGTCGACTTCGCGCTCCGTGTGCCGGTCAAGTACAAGCTCAAACACGTCGATCGCATCGTGCGCATGGACGAGAACACGCCCGGACCAAAGGGCCAGCAGTACTTCAACGAAACGGGTGACGGCAAACTCATTCTGCGCAAGGCGCTCTCGCGCTATGTGCCGCAGGGGTACGCCAACGGCCGCAAGCAGGGCTTTTCGGCGCCTGATGCCAGTTGGTTCAAGGGTGACAGCATCGACTACATCCGTCGACTGTTGTCCGCGAAGGATGCGCGCCTGTACGAATTTCTCGACCCGCACACCGTGCATGCGCTGCTCGAGGAGCACATGTCGGGGCACGTGAATCACCGGCTCATGATCTGGTCGCTGCTCTGTTTTGAGTGGTGGCTGCGGCGATTCCGCGATGGCGCGGCCGTGGCACTGGCCGCGTGATGAGCGCATGATGACCAACCGATGACCGCACGCGCGCTGCTACCGCCAGAGATCGAACTCGCGGAGCGCTATCACTTCGCCGACTTCACCCGCGCGAACTACCGGGCGTTGCTGCGTCTGGCGCGGCAACAGTACACGTTCTCGTCGTTTGATGACGGCGTGCCGGGCGATGGCACCGTGCTGTGGCGTCACGACGTCGACTACTCCGTGCACAGCGCCGCAGCGCTCGCGCGCATCGAAGCGGAAGAAGGGGTGCACGCGACTTACTTCTTTCGCCTGCGCAGCGAACTGTACAACCTGATGGAACAGCCGGTGCTGCAGCTGGCGCGCGAGATCGCCGCGCGTGGTCACGCAGTGGGCTTGCATCTCGATGCCGCCGACTATCACTTCGCCGACGAACGCGACCTCGACGAACCCATCGCATGGGAGTCCGACATGCTCGAGCGCCTGCTCGGGCATCCGGTTGTTGCCGTGTCCTTTCATCAGCCAACGCCGTTCCTGCTCGGATGCCAGCGCGCCCGATACGGCGGCCGCATCAACACGTATGCGGCGCACTTCCAGCAGCAGGTTGGGTATGTCTCGGACTCCAACGGGTACTGGCGCTATCGGCGGCTGGAAACCGTGTTGTCCGAAGGGACCGATCGTGCGTTGCAGGTGCTCACCCACCCCGAATGGTGGACTGAGCGCGCCATGTCACCGGCCGCGCGCATCGAGCGCTGTATTGCGGGTCGCGCCGACGCCATGCGCGCGTACTATCGGGACGACATGTCACGCGCCGGGAGAATCAATGTCGGCGCCTGACACCACCGTGCGCGGCCGGAGTCCCCGGCGACTGGCACACGCGGTCACCGCCAGGCAGATGGCCGCGGTGGCATCGCTGGGCATCGATGCTGTTGTGGGTGATGCAGACCGCACGGCGACCCGCGCGATGCCGCTGGGCGCGGCCGGTCCCGGCGACGTGTCGTTCTGCACGCGCCTGGGTGACGACGGCGCGGCGCGTATCGCCGCGACTGGGGCGAGCCTGGTGCTGTGCACCGCTGACGCCGCGGCACGCCTGTCTCTGGGGGCCGACGCCCCGACCCTGTTGTTGACGCCCACGCCGCGGCTCACGTTCGCGCGAGTGCTCTCGCACTTCTTTGCTCCGGCGTCGACGCCGTCACGGCATCCCACCGCATGGGTGCATCCCGACGCGACGGTCGCGGACGACGCGTCATTGGGTGCGTATGTCGTGGTGGACGCAGACTGCGAGGTCGGCTCCGGTTGCATACTGCATTCCCATGTCAGTCTGGCGCGCGGGTCGCGCCTGGGCGCGCGCGTGATTCTGCATGCGGGCGTGGTGATTGGCGCCGATGGATTTGGACACGAGCGCAACGCGGCCGGTACGCTGGAGAAGTTTCCGCAGATCGGCGGCGTGTGGATTGGCGACGATGTCGAGATCGGTGCCAACAGCTGTGTGTCGCGTGGCACGCTCACCGACACGATCATCGAGTCGGGTGTGCGCATGGACAACCTCGTGCACATCGCGCACAACGTGGTGGTGGAGCGTGACGCGGTCTTGACTGCGCACGCCATGGTTGCCGGCAGCACGCGCATCGGGGAACGCGCCTGGATCGCGCCGCAAGCCGCCATCATGGATGGCATTTCGGTTGGTGCAGACGCCGTTGTTGGCCTTGGCGCGGTGGTGATTCGCAGTGTACCCGACCACGCCGTTGTTGCGGGCAATCCCGCCAAACCTCTTGTACGGCGCTCGCCGGAATCGATGTGACCACCAATACCGCCCGCAGTTTCTCAGACAAGTGGACCAAGAACCCGCAACTCGCATTCGCGGAAACGCTGCGCGAGGGCTCTGACATTCAGCAGTGGATCCTGTCACGCAACGGTTTTGCGTCACGAGCGGCGCTGCGTGACTACCTCGCGCCCTGCACGCGCGTGCTCGACGCCGGATGCGGGAACGGACGTGTCACGGCGCTCCTTCGCGAATTGACCCCGCCATCGTGCGAGGTCGTCGGGTTCGATCTCGTCGCGGCTGATGTGGCCCGCGAGAACCTGCGCACCGCCAGCAACGTCCACATCGAGCAGGGCGACCTGCTGGCCGATCTGAGCCGCTTCGGCGAGTTCGATTTCGTCTACTGCCAGGAAGTGCTGCATCACACCGGCGATGCCCGAGCGGCGTTTCTCAATGTGGCCGGACGTGTGCGCCCGGGCGGTGAACTGGCGATCTATGTCTACCGACGCAAGGCGCCAATTCGCGAGTTCACCGATGATTACGTGCGCGACCGCATCGCCGCGATGCCGTACGCCGAGGCGCACGCCGTGAGTGCGGAGATCACCGAGCTTGGACGCGTGCTGTCGGCGCAACGGGTCAACGGCGAGCCGGTGCGTGTGACCGTGCCAGCCGTACCGGCGCTCGGCATCGATGCGGGCACGTACGAGCTGCAGCGTTTCATCTACCACTTTTTCATGAAGTGCTTCTGGAGCGACGATCTGTCGTTTGAAGACAACGTTGCAGTGAACTACGACTGGTATCACCCCGAAGACGCGACCCGACACGATCTCGATGAAGTGCTGGGCTGGTTTGGCGACGCGCACTTGCGGGTGATCCATTCACATATCGATCCCTACGGCATCACGGTGCGCGCGCTGCGCGCCGTCTGAGCATGACCGATTCCATGACGGCTATACCGATCACGAAAGCGATCTTCGACGAAGACGATCTGGCACTCATTCTCGAGCCGCTCAAGAGCGGCTGGGTGGTGCAGGGCCGCTTTGTACGAGAGTTCGAAGAGCGCTTTGCGCAATTCACCGGTGTTGCGGGCGCTGCGGCAACCACCAGCTGCACGACGGCCTTGCACATCGGCGCCGCCGCGTTGGGGCTCAAGCCCGGCGATGAAGTGCTGGTACCCGCGTTCACCTGGATCTCGACGGCCAACATCGTCGAACATCTCGGTGCCAAGGTCGTGTTCGTTGATGTCGACCTCGACACGTTCAACATCAACGTGGAGGCGGCCGCCGCCGCCGTCACGTCGCGCACGGTGGGCATGATCCCGGTCCATCTCTTCGGGCTCGCCGCGGATATGGATCCACTGCTGGCACTGGCTGGCCGCCGCGGCCTGTGGGTGATGGAAGACGCCGCCTGCGGCTTTGACACCTGGTACAAAGGCCGACACGTGGGTGGACTTGGCACCCTTGGCGCGTTCTCGTTTCACCCGCGCAAGGCCATCACGACCGGCGAAGGCGGCATGATCACCACCAATGATCGCACACTCGACGCGCTCTGCCGCACCCTGCGCGATCATGGCGCCAGCCGATCGGACCTCGACCGCCACCACCAGCAACACTCGTTTCTGTTGGCGGAGTACCGCCATCTGGGCTTCAACTATCGCATGACGGATCTGCAGGGCGCGCTGGGCGTGACGCAGATGCGCAAGGCAGACCGCATCCAGGCCGGAAGGAAGGCCGCCGCCGCTTGGTATGACGAACTGCTGGCCGATACGCCGTGGCTGCAGCTCCCGTATCGGCACGTCGACTATGGACACGGGCAACAGTCGTACGTCTGTCTGTTCCAGCCGGAGACACCCACGCTCGCCAACATCGATCGGCTTTTTGCCCGCCGCAATCAGATCATGTCGGCGCTCGAGCAGCAGGGCATCACCACGCGCCAAGGCACACATGCCCCGCCGCATCTGCCGTACTACCGGGATCGCTACGGATATCGTCGGGAAGACTTCGCCAACGCGTATATCGCCGAGTACGCGTCGATCACGCTGCCCATGTATGCCGGCATGACGCATGAGGAGTGCGAACGCGTGGTGCTCGCGCTCCACGAGCAGTTCGCACGTTCCGCGAGCGCCTGAGTCGCACCATGCGGATCGTCTTCTTTGGGGCCAGTACGCTTGGCTATCGGTGCTGCCGGCAACTGCTCGAGATGGGGCAGCAGGTGGTCGGGCTGTTCACGATACCCAGAGACTTCGCCATCTCGTATTCGCCGGGTGCACCGGTGCGCAATGTGCTGCATGCCGACTTCCACGCCCTGGGTGAAACGCACGGCATTCCGGTGGTATCCTGCGAAGGGAAAATGGCATCGTACGCCGATCAACTGGCGGCGCTCAAGCCTGACCTGCTGGTGGTCATCGGCTGGTACTACATGATTCCCTCGACCCTCCGTGCTCTGGCAGCGTCGGGATGCGTGGGTATTCACGGTTCGCTGCTCCCGCGGTATCGCGGTGGCGCTCCACTGGTGTGGGCGATGATCAACGGTGAAACGGAAACGGGCGTCACACTCTTCCATTTTGCCGATGGCGTGGACGACGGTGATATCGTGGCCCAGCGCGCGTTCGAGATCGGGTCACACGACACCATTGCGACGCTCCTCGCCAAGGCCGAAGTGGCCTCGCTCGAGTTGGTCAGCGAGTACATCCCGTTGCTGGCCAGCGGAGACGCGCCGCGCATACCGCAGGACCACACAGACGCGACAACGGTTCCGCAACGCAGTCCCGCCGACGGCCAGATTGATTGGTCGTGGGATGCCGCGCGCATTGACCGCTTCATTCGGGCGCAAACGCATCCGTATCCGGGCGCATTTACGATGGTCGGCGGCAAGCGCGTGCGGATCTGGGCGGCAGACGTCGAGGATGCCGCATGACCGTGCCGTCGCTCGCCATCACGCTCGACATCGACTGGGCACCCGATCACGTCATTGACCGGATCGCGGCGCAACTGATCGACGCTCGCGTCCGGGCCACGTGGTTCGTGACGCACCAGTCACCGGCCATCGACCGTCTCCGCGCGCGGCCGGATCTCTTCGAGCTGGGAATTCATCCCAACTTCCTGAATCAGAGCACGCACGGCGAGACGCCCGCCGAAGTACTGGCACACTGTATGGCGCTGGTGCCGGATGCACGCAGCATGCGGACGCACTCCCTGGTGCAGTCGAGTGTGCTGCTGGATACGGTCGTTCGCGAAACGCCGATTGTGTACGATGTGAGTCTGTATCTGCCGGGGCACGCAGCACTCCAGCCGTTTGTCCAACCGCTCCCCACCCGACCGATTGTTCGTTTGCCGTTCTGGTGGGAAGACGACTTCGAGATGTACGGCGACGCGCCGAATTGGCATGTGACGCCGCCGCCGGCAGCAGAGCATGCGGGACTGCGCATCCTGAACTTCCATCCCATTCATGTGGCGCTCAATTCGTGCGCGCTCCATGGCTATGAAGCGCTCAAGCGCGACGCGCGCGTGCTGCGTGATGCCACGGCCGATCAGGTTGCGGCGCATCGATCGGATGACGGCGAGGGGGCCGGTACCGCCTTTGCCCGTGTCGTCTCCTGGCTTGCCACGGAAGGCGGTGGGCGCACCGTTTCGCAGTTGGCAGAGGCGGCCTGATACGATGCGTGTCGCGGCCCTTGGACGAACGCATTGGTTGTACGACGCCATTGAGCTGATCGCGGCCCGTGGCCACGATGTCGTGATGATCGGCACGTCGGCATCGGCACCGGAGTACCGCCGCCATCCCGCCGACTTCACCGCGCTTGCTGCGCGCCTGGGCTGTCCTGGGTTTGTAGCAAGCTCACTGCGGAGTGCGGACGTTGTCGCCCACCTGGCCTCCTCACAGGCCGAGATTGCCATCAGTGTCAATTGGCCCACGCTCATCACGGCCGATACGCGTGTGCACTTTCCCCGCGGTGTGCTGAACGCGCATGCGGGCGCGCTCCCGCGGTACCGTGGCAACGCCTGCCCCAACTGGGCCATCCTCAATGGCGAGCCGTCGGTGGGGGTGACGATTCACGAAATGGTTGATGAACTCGACGCCGGTCCGATCCTGGCACAGGAGCACCTGTCGCTCAGCGAGTCGGACTACATCGGTGATGTATATGCTCGGCTCGACGAGTGTATCCCCCGCTTGTTTGCCGATGTGATCGACGGCCTCGCCGCTGACACACTCCGCGCACAGCCGCAGTCGCTCGATCCGGCCGATGCGTTGCGGTGTCATCCGCGACGTGCCGAAGACGGTCACATTCGGTGGACAGCGTCGGCGGTAGAGATCGCTCGGCTGGTTCGCGCCAGTGCCGAACCATTCGCTGGCGCGCAGGCTGCGTTCGAGGCGGAGCGGCTGATCGTCTGGCGTGCGCGCGTGCATCGCGACGACACACGTCGCGTGGGTGTACCCGGCCAGATCGTTGGCGTCGACCGCGCCGTCGGCTCGGTGTATGTCCTGTGTGGTGACGGCGTCCTGGAACTTCAGGAACTCGAGCTCGGCGGCGTCCGCGGATCGGCGGCACAGTTCCTGTCCTCGACACGCGATCGGCTCACGTCACCCGATGTGGGCGATCTGATGGCGCTGCAGCGGCGGGTGGCCGAGATGGAAGCGCACCTCGCACGAGTGGCGTCGAACGGCCGTTAGCCAGCCCGGTCCGCAGGAAGGAGACTGCCCACGAGCGGGTGCACCACGCGCGGCACGTCCTTCATCAGCCCAAGCAGCGGGTGATACAGGTCGATGAGGCGCGGCGCATCCGGCCGACTGTCGAGCGACGCGTGAATGGCGCCAAAGAGTGCGCGCCCCGCCTCGAACGAGTGATAC
>JAGNMU010000047.1 GCA_017991005.1 Gemmatimonadaceae bacterium
CCCATGCACCACCTGCTCATCGCACGCCGATTGCGGGGCCGCTCGCAGACCAACCGATCCGTCGGATGCCGGACGAGTCGCCCCGTTCACACCTCGATAGGAATCACACCATGGCCGGACGCCGTACTCTGACAATCATCAAGCCCGACGCGTTTGGCGCCGGAAAAGCCGGATTGATCATCGCATTGCTCGAGAAGTCGGGCTTCCGGATCAAGGCCGCGCGCGTCATGCACCTGACGACCGCTCAGGCTGGCGAGTTCTACGGCGTTCACCGCGAGCGCGGCTTCTTCGGGGAACTCGTGGAATTCATGACGAGCGGCCCCTGCATGCCGCTGATTCTGGAGCGTGACGATGCCGTCGCCACCTTGCGTACGGTGATCGGTGCCACGGACCCGGCCGAGGCGGCCGAGGGCACCGTTCGGAAGCTGTACGCCGAGTCGAAGGGCAAAAACGCGATTCATGCGTCCGACTCGGATGAGAACGCTGTTCGCGAAGCAGGATTTTTCTTCGCCGAGAGCGACGTCCTGGCCGGTTGAGCCCGGCGCGTCGTCGACGCGTCTAACTCTGCTTCCGGCAGCTACTTGGGTCCACCTCGGCGGAACCCGGAACCGACACATCGGCCCTTGTGTCACCGGGGTGGTCGCTCTACCTTTCATGGCTATGCTGTGCTTCGACATACGGGGTCTGGAGGTGCGTGCGGAAAGCGTCGATGGGACGCTGGACGCGGCAGATCCGGTGTGGGAAGCCGACGACGTTCGTCCGGCCGCTGACGGGGTGCGTCTGCAAGGGCGCCTTTCGGCGGCGGGGCATGGACGGTTTTACTTTACCGGGGAGCTTTCCGGCACCACGGTTACCGAGTGTCGGCGTTGTCTGGTCGAGGTGGAAGTGCCGGTCACCGAGGCCGTCACGCTGTTGTTTGCCGAATCCGGACTGGACGAGGCGGAAGAGGACGATGTTGTGCCGATTCCGCCGGGGGCGCGGGAGTTGGACCTGCGACCCGCACTTCGTGAGGAGTGGCTGCTGGCGGCGCCAGCATTCGCCCTGTGCCGTGAGGATTGTCAGGGGCTTTGCCCCGCCTGTGGTATAGACCGCAATACCGGTGCGTGCTCCTGTGCGCCGGCTACCGATGCCCGTTGGGCTGGGTTGCGCGATGTTCGCGCTCCCGGGTCCTGACGGTTTTTTCTGTCTCGAACGTTCAGGTTAGGGTCTCATGGCCGTACCCAAGCGCCGTACATCGAAGCGACGCAAGCGCGCCCGTAACACGCACAAGACTGCGCCCGCGATCGTCATCCAGACGTGCCCGCAGTGCGGCACGATGAAGCGTCCGCACCGCGTGTGCGCGGAATGCGGATTCTACGCGGGCGAGCAGCGAGTCACCGCGCAGGAAGCGTAAGCGTTGGCCCGCATCGCCGTGGATGCCATGGGGGGAGATTTTGCCCCCCGGGCCCCCATCGCGGGCTCACTGCTGGCGCTTGCCGAGCTCCCGACGGAGCACGAGATCGAGTTGGTGGGGCGCTCGGCGGTCATCGAGGCGGAATTGAACGCCCTCTTGGTCGGCGAGCTGTCTGCGCTTCATGCGCATCGGTCACGAGTGCACATCGTCAACGCGCCCGACGTCCTGGAGATGACCGACAAACCGTCGGTCGTTCTGCGTGCCAAGGCCAACAGCTCGATGGTCGTTGGCATCCGCCGCGTCGCCGACGGTTTCGCGCACGGATTTGTCTCCGCCGGAAACACCGGTGCGCAAATGGTCGCGTCGCTGGCGCATCTCAAACTGCACGCGGGACTCACGCGACCGGCGATCGGGACCATTTTCCCGACCGCCAATCAATCCGTGCTGGTACTCGATTCGGGCGCCAACGTGGATTGCTCCGCCGAAGAGCTGGTGCAGTTCGCACGCATCGGCACGGTGTACGCGCATGATCTCCTGGGACGTCACAATCCCACGGTCGGCTTGCTCTCCATCGGCGAAGAGGCGGAGAAGGGCAATCTCGCCGTCAAAGAGGCGCACCAGCGATTGCTCCAGGCCGGTCTCAATTTCATCGGCAACGTCGAGGGACGCGATATTCCGCGTGGCAGCTGCGATCGGGGCAGCATCGACGTCGTCGTGTGCGACGGGTTTACCGGCAACGTGCTGCTCAAGTTCTACGAGAGCCTTGCCCCCATGCTCATCGGCATGGTGTCCAAGGCCGCCGATATCGATGCCGCGCAGTTGCGCGCATCGCTCAAGCATCTCGATGCCGATGAACACGGCGGCGCGCCGCTGTTGGGTGTCAAAGGGGTTTCCATTATCTCGCACGGCAAGAGTTCACCGCGGGCGATCATGAACGCCATTCTCATGGCGCTGCGCGCGTATGAATCCGGCATGACCGACGAAATCGGACGCCGACTTGCCGACATCGTGCCGACAGGCGCGACGACCGCCACCGGAACGCTCTCGTGAAACGTCCCTTCGCGTATTTTGCGGGCACTGGCCACGCCGTGCCCAAGCAGATCGTCACGAATGCGGACATCGCGGCGATGGGGCTGGAAACCAACGACCAGTGGATCATCGAGCGCACGGGCATCAAGCAGCGGCATATCGCGAAAGATGGCGAGTCGCTCACCTCGTTGTCCGCCGATGCGGCACGACAGGCGATGGCACGCGCAGGCGTGCAGCCGGGCGAAATCGACACCATCGTCCTTGGCACCGCCTCCCCTGATCATTTGCTGCCTGCCACGGCGGTGGAAGTGCAGACCATGCTTGGTTGCACGCGCGCGGCGGCGTTCGACATCGGCGCGGCCTGTTCTGGATTTCTGTACGGGGCCATCGTTGGTGAATCGCTGATCGCAAGCGGAAGCGCCGATACGGTGTTGGTGATCGGCGCCGAAAAGCTCAGTGCCATCGTCGATTGGACCGATCGCAACACGTGCATCCTCTTTGCCGACGGCGCGGGCGCGGCCGTGCTACGGCGCACGCGCGGTGGACAGAAGGGCATTCTGTCGTCGTACATGCGCTCCGATGGGGCGTTGGCCGAACTGCTGTGGCGTCCCGCCGGCGGCGGTGCCGAGCCGTTCTCGGCTGAGGTACTGGACAGTCGCCGGCAGTTCGTGCGCATGGCCGGTCGTGAAGTGTTCAAACACGCCGTGCGGTCGATGGCCGAAGCGACCGATCGCGCGCTCGATGCCGCGCGGCTGACCGCAGCCGATATCGACCTGCTTATTCCGCATCAGGCCAACATTCGGATCATCGAAGCGACCGCCAAGCATGCCGGCGTGGGGATGGACCGGGTGTTTGTGAATGTCGACCGCTTCGGAAACACATCGGCCGCGTCGATTCCGATTGCGCTCAACGATGCGATCGAACAGGGGCGGCTCAAAGAGGGGATGACCGTGCTGTTCGTGGCGTTCGGCGCAGGCTTCACGTGGGGCTCGCTGGTCGTGCGCTTCTGAGCGCCGCCAGCTTCATCATACTCGCGAAACGACGATGAATATTGTGCTGCTGCTGCCGGGACAGGGTTCGCAGCGCGTGGGCATGGGTAAGGACGTCTACGACGCCTTTCCGGCCGCGCGGGAAGCGTTCCAGACCGTCGACGATGCGATCGGCGCGTCGATCTCCACGCTGGCGTTTGAAGGCCCGTCGGACGAACTCACGCGCACGCTGAACGCGCAGCCCGCGTTGCTCGCCCACAGCGCAGCGATGTGGGCGGTTGTGCGCGACGCGATTGGACCGTCGGTTCGCGCGGCAGCTGGACACTCCCTGGGCGAGTTTTCGGCCTACCACACGGCTGGACTGTTCGATCTCGCCGAGGCCGCGCGCGTCGTGCGTCGCCGCGGCACGCTGATGTACGAACAGGGTCTCGCGCGACCGGGGGCCATGGCGGCGGTGATCGGTGTGCTCTCGGTACCGATCGCGGAGATTTGTGCGCAGGCCTCGGCCGACAGCGGCATGGTCGTCCCGGCAAATTTCAACAGCACCGAGCAGGTGGTCATTTCGGGAGAAGTGGCGGGCGTGGAGCGCGCCATGGAACTGTGCAAAGCAGCTGGCGCCAAACGCTGCTTGCCGCTCCCGGTCAGCGGTGCGTTTCATTCCCCGCTGATGCAGGCCGCCGCCGCCGGACTCGACGACGCGCTCGGCGCCGCCGTCTTGCACGCGCCGCGCATTCCGGTGATTGCCAACGTCAACGCTGAAGCCGTGACCGATCCGCAGCGTGCACGCACGCTGTTGGTCGAGCAGATCACAGCGCCCGTGCAGTGGACGCGCGTGATGCAGACGCTTGAGGCATCGTATCCCGACGCCCTGTTTGTCGAACTGGGAACGGGCAACGTGCTCGCCGGGCTCGCGCGACGTATTGCGCCGCAGGTCAAGACAGCCACGTGCGGTACTGTTGCCGAGATCGAAAAGCTCCTCGAGCTGGCCGGCGCCCATGTCTGAGCCCGTAGCCTCGCTCGGCATCCAGCTGACGGGACGCGTCGCACTCGTCACCGGGTCGACCCGGGGCATTGGCCGGGCCATCGCGCAGACACTCGCCGCAGCCGGTGCGCAGGTTGCCGTTACCGGTCGAAATCAGGCACAGGCCGAAGCCGTGGCCGGCGAGATCGCCGCCATGACCTCGAGCACGGTGCGTGGGTACGCGGCCGACTTGACAGAGGTGGCGCAGGCCACGCGACTGGTGGAGAGCGTCGAGCGCGATTTCGGACAGCTCGACATTCTGGTCAACAACGCGGGCATGACGCGCGACAATCTGCTCATGCGCCTCAAGGACGATGACTGGGATGCCGTGATGAACGCCAATTTGCGGGCGGCGTTTGCCACCTGCCGTGCGGCGTCTCGTGGCATGATGAAGCGCCGGTGGGGACGGATCATCAACGTCGCCAGCGTGGTCGGGCTCATCGGCAACAAAGGGCAGGCCAACTACGCGGCCAGCAAGGCGGGGCTGATCGGCATGACCAAGTCGATCGCCAAGGAGCTCGCGTCCCGGAATATCCTGGCCAATGTGGTCGCGCCGGGCTTTATCGAGACGGACATGACCGCGGCGATGACCGCCGAGGCCCGTGCGAGCATGAGTGCCGGTATCCCCTTGGAGCGATTGGGGACGCCGGAAGACGTTGCCGGCATGGTTGCCGTTCTCGCGTCCGATCTGACCCGGTACGTGACGGGACAGGTGTTCGTGGTGGACGGCGGTCTGGTGATGTAGCTAAGTTCCTTTTTTACCTTCTCAACCTAGAGGAAACGTTCCATGTCGGATCATGCGTCGAAGATCAAGGACATCATCGAAAAGGAGCTCGGGGTAGAGCGCGAGAAGCTCACGCCTGAGGCGAGCTTCATCGAAGACCTTGGCGCCGACTCGCTGGACATCGTGGAGCTCGTGATGGAGTTCGAGAAGGAGTTCAATATCGACATCCCCGATGAGGATGCCGAGAAGCTCCGTACGGTCGGCGATGCCGTCGCGTACCTCGAGGCCAAGGTTACGGGCTGATGCGTCGGCGGGTCGTCGTCACTGGACTTGGTGCGGTAACGCCCGTTGGCAACGACGTGGCGACGACCTGGCAGGCGTTGCTCGCCGGCAAGTCCGGCGCTGCAGACATTACAAGGTTCGATGCAGCCAAGTATTCGGTGCGGTTCGCCTGCGAGGTCAAGCAGTTCGATCCGCTCGCCTACATGGACCGCAAGGAAGCGAAGCGCGCAGACGTCTATGCGCAGTTCGCCGTTGCGGCGTCGCTGCAAGCCGTGGCTGACGCCGGCATCGCTCCCGGGAGCATCGCCCCGGAAACGATGGGCGTCATCATCGGGAGTGGTATAGGCGGTATCCGCAGCTTTGAAGATCAGCACGACGTATACCGCACGCTCGGCCCGAGCAAGATTTCGCCCTTCTTCATCCCGATGTTCATTGGCGACATCGCTGCAGGCATCGTGTCGATGCGGCTGAACGCCAAGGGACCCAACTACGCCACGGTCTCGGCCTGTGCATCCAGCGCACACGCGATCGGCGATGCCTTCCGGATCATCCAGTACGGTGATGCTGAGGTGATGGTCGCGGGCGGATCCGAGGCGGCGGTCACGCCGATGTCGATCGGCGGATTCGCGAACATGGGTGCGTTGTCCACGCGAAACGAGTCACCGGAAACGGCCTCGCGCCCGTTCGACGCGGGACGTGATGGTTTCGTGATGGGTGAGGGCTCCGGCGTGGTGGTGCTGGAAGAGCTGGAGCACGCGAAGCGTCGTGGCGCCCGCATCTACGGGGAAGTCATCGGCTATCGGGCAACCGGCGACGCGTACCACCTGACCGGTCAACCCGATGCGCATGAGGGGCTGCAACGCGCGATGCGCGGGGCCATGAAAGACGCCGGGATCGCACCAACCGATGTGCAGTACATCAATGCGCACGGAACCTCCACACCGCTCAACGACCCCAACGAATCCAAGGGGATCAAGGCGGTCTTTGGCGACCATGCGCACGTGCTGTCGGTCAGCAGTACCAAGTCGGCGACGGGTCACATGCTGGGCGCGGCCGGCTCCGTCGAGTTCATTGCCTGCACGTTGGCAATCCGGGACAATACCATCCCGCCCACGATCAACTATTCCACGCCCGATCCGGAATGCGACCTCGACTACACGCCGAACACGCCGCGCCAGCGGACGGTCGACGTGGCGATGTCCAACAGCTCCGGTTTTGGTGGTCACAACGTATCGATCGCGCTCCGACGGTGGCACGAGTAGGACAGTCGGAGCGTTCGTCGAGGTGAAGGTCTGCGCGAGCGTCTCGCGCCACTGCCCGAGTCCGTTCTGATGCCTGCTCCAATTTCGTTCGACCTCGATCGCCTGCGCGATCCAGCGCTTCTCCCAATCGGGGAGAAGCTCAAAGATGGTGTGCGCCTGAGCGGCGCGGACGCCGTGACATTGTTCCAGTCGCCAGACCTCCTCGGCGTTGGCGCCATGGCCGATGCGGCGAATCGCGCGCGGCATGGCGACCGTGTGACGTTCGCGTCCAACCAGCACATCAATCCCACCAATATCTGCGTACTGCGCACCACGTGCGTGTTCTGCGGATATGCGCGCCTGCCGAAAGAGCAGGGCGCCTATCGCTATACGCTCGAACAGGTGCTGGCTGAATCCGACCGCGCCGATGGGACGATCACGCGTGAGTTCCACATTGTCGGCGGACTCGATATGCAGGCGGGACTCGCGTACTACACGGCGATGTTCCGGGCACTCAAGGCGCGGCACCCGCAGGTGCACATCAAGGCACTCACGGCCGTCGAAATCGCCCATATCGCGCGCATCGAAAAGATGAGCCGGGAAGACGTGCTCATCGCGCTCCGGGAGGCGGGACTGGATACCCTGCCCGGTGGTGGCGCGGAAACCTTCAGTGCGGCTGTTCGGGACGTCATCGCCGACAAGAAGCTCGGTGGGGCCGACTACATCGACGTGCATCGCACCGCGCACAACCTTGGCATTCGCTCAAACTGCACGATGTTGTACGGTCATGTCGAATCGATCGACGATCGCGTGCAGCACCTGACGATGTTGCGCGATCTGCAGGACGAAACTGGCGGGTTTTTGGCCTACATTCCGCTGGCGTACCATCCTGACGACAATGAGTTGGGAAAGACCTTGCAGCGCGAAGGCACCGCCACCACCGGCGATGACGATCTGCGCAACCTGGCCGTGGGCCGCCTGTTTCTCGACAACTTCGAGCACATCAAGTCGCACTGGATCATGGTCTCGCCGGCGGTCACGCAGATCTCCTTGCACTTCGGCGTCAATGACATCGAAGGCACGGTCGTGCGCGAGAAGATCTATCACGCGGTCGGCGCACACACGCCGCAGGGAATGACGCTGGCTGAACTGCTGACGCTCATTCGCGGCGCAGGCAAGCAACCGGCCGAGCGCGATTCGTTCTACCGGGTGTTGCGCGACTTCGCGGACGACGATCTCGTCGAGCCCGTCGATGGCCCGTCCCTGCTCGCCACGGTGTAGTCGCGATGCTGCGCGTCGGCCGGATCCCGTACATCAATTGCTACCCCGTCTACGGGGGAATCGACCGCGGGGTGGTGCCGATGGACGGCGCACTCGTGGACGGCATTCCGACGACGCTCAACCGACTTATGGCCGCCGGACAGCTCGATGTGAGTGTCGTGTCGGCCGTGGAGTATGCACGGGATGCCACGCGGTACTTGCTGCTGCCAGAACTCGGCATCACCAGCGATGGACCGGTACGAAGTGTCATGCTGTTTTCGCGGCGCGATCCGGCCACGTTGGGCGGTGCGCGCGTCCTCGTGAGTCGCAGTTCGATGACGAGTGTGGCGCTCCTCGAGCTCCTCTTCGAAAATGTGTGGCGCTGCGCGCCCGAGTTCGTTGCGGGCGACGCCGAGCTGGCCGACCTCTCACGTTTTGACGACGAAGCGCACGACGCGCGGTTGGTGATTGGCGACGCCGCACTGCGTATTGCCGACGAAGCGCAGCGCGGCGGCCACTGGGCCGAGCGCTATCCGTTTCGCATCGACCTGGGGGAAGCGTGGAAGTCGTGGACCGGACTGCCCTTTGTTTTTGCCGTCTGGGTGGCGCAGCGTACGGCGCCGGTTCGCGACGCGCTCGGGGTGCACGCCTCCTTGCTGGCCTCGCGCGACTGGGGGCTCATGCATCTCGATCAGCTTGCGGCTCAGGCCGCATTGGCGAGCGGCGTGCCGCGTGACGCCTGCCTCGAATATTTCGCCGGTCTCGACTATCGTCTGTCATATCCCCATCTGGCGGGCCTGACAGAGTTCTTTCGTCGTCTGGTGCTTGCGGGCCGGGTTCCCGACGGCACTCTCTCGTTTCTCCCCGCCGCGTAACGCGGTGCCCGCAGGGGTGCCTCGCTTCGCGAACGCTTTTCTGGAATAGCCATGCGCGACCTGCTCGATTTGTATACCCACGCTCCACTGCTGGAGCTGGGACAAGAAGCTGATCGGATCCGGGCGGCGAAACATCCGCACGGCGTCGTCACGTACATCGTGGATCGCAACATCAACTACACGAATGTCTGTGTCGCCGATTGCGGATTTTGTGCCTTCTATCGGCGCCCCAAACACGGCGAAGGCTACACGCTTTCGTTCGAGCAGATCGGCGAGAAAATCGAGGAAACCAAGGCGCTCGGTGGCGTGCAGATCCTCATTCAGGGCGGGCATAATCCCTACATCCCGTTCGAGTGGTATCTGGATCTGATGCGTTACATCAAGCAGCATCATCCGATTCACATCCACGGGTTTTCGCCCAGCGAAGTGGACTTCTTTTCCACGCGCTTTCGCATGGAGGCGCGCGATGTCATTCGCGAACTCAAGGCGGCGGGCCTCGATTCCATCCCCGGCGGTGGCGGGGAGATTCTGGTGCAGCGTGTGCGCGATATTGCCGCACCAAAGAAAGCGGGCGCTGACCGCTGGCTTGAGATCATGGAGCTGGCGCACAACGAAGGCATGAAGACGTCGGTCACCATGATGTACGGCATCGGCGAAACACTTGCCGAACGCATTGAACATCTGCAGCGCGTGCGTGATCTGCAGGCACGGACCGGCGGATTCACCGCATTCATCACGTGGCCGCTGCAGCCGGAGAATACGCCGGCCATGTCCCACATGCCGAAGACCGACGCGACCACGTATTTGCGCACCGTCGCGATGTCGCGCATCGTGCTCGACAACGTCCCGAACCTTCAGTCCAGTTGGGTCACCATGGGAATGAAGGTGGGCCAGATGGCACTCAGTTTCGGTTGCAACGATTTCGGCTCGCTCATGATCGAGGAAAACGTTGTCTCGGCGGCCAACACCACACATCGCACGACGACGGACGAACTGGACCGGTTGATTCGCGATGCGGGCTTTACACCGGCGCGGCGACGCCAGGACTATTCGTTGCTCACACCCGATGCGGAGCCCGTGACGGTCGCCGCATGACCATGGAGCAACGCGTCGGCATCGGGTACGATTCGCATCGCTTTGGATCGGGCGGACCGATGCGACTGGGCGGCATCGACATTCCCGCTTCGATGCACTGCGCTGGGCATTCAGATGGGGACGCGATTTGTCACGCGGTCACCGACGCGCTCCTTGGCGCTGCCGCTCTCGGCGATATCGGTGAAATGTTTCCGGACACCGATCCGGCAAACAAAGGTGCCGATTCCGTCGCCATGCTGGTCGCGGCCGTCCGTCGCTTGCACCAGGCCGGCTGGCACGTTGGCAACGTGGATATCACCGTCGTGACGCAGCAGCCGAAGATCGGACCACATCGTCAGGCCATGCGAGAGGCGCTGTCGTCGGCACTTGGCGTCTCGACCGAGGCGGTCTTTGTGAAGGGCAAGACCAATGAACACCTCGGGTGGATCGGACGCGAAGAAGGCCTTGCGGTGATAGCGACGGCCTCGATCGTCCGCGCGCGCACCTGATTTCCCACGGCGCGACCGCCGGCGCGCACCGCGAGCGCCAGGGGACTCCGTGATTGACATCCTCGACTGGCTGTCGACGTTGTCCGCCCCGCTGCTATACGCTGCCATCATGGTCGCGGCGTTCGCCGAGAACATCTTTCCCCCGCTGCCGGCCGACACGGTGGTGGCACTCGGGGCATTTGTGGCAGCGCGCGGCAATGGCACGGCGTTCGGTGCGTGGAGCGCCACGATGATCGGGAATATCGCCGGCGCGATGGGCATGTTCCTGTTGGGACGCCGCGTCGGTATGGCGTGGTTGTCGTCGCGGTTTCCGTCACTGTTTCCGGCGGCGACGTCCGAACGTATTGCCGAGCGCTTTCGCCGCCAGGGCGTGATCGCAATGGTCGTCAGTCGATTCCTGCCGGGTGTCCGCGCCGTGGTGCCGCCCGTAGCCGGCGCCATTGGGTTTGGGGCCATCCGATCGGCCATCGCCATGTCACTCGCGTCTGGCGTCTGGTACGGCATCGTCTGCGTACTCGCCTTTCGGGCTGGCGCGAACGCCGAGCAGTTGCTGCAGCGCGTTGCCCAGCAGCAACGACTGCTCGGCATAGCGGCCGGAGCCATCGTCGTGAGTGTCGTAGGGATTTGGTACGCCCGCCGACGCGTGAAACGGCACGGGCCATCGTGAGCTCCGCTGCAGACGAGGCGCCCCGTCGTCCAGAGGAGGATCCGGCGATCGTCGGCCCCTTTCACCTGCGCACCTTCGAAGATGCGTTGACGCTCGAAGAGGGCGCGTCTCCACGCACGATCGACGCCTATCGACGGGATGTCGTGCGCTGCGCCGCCTTTGTTCGGTCGCACGGTGTCAATGACGTATCGGCGATCACGCCGGGGGTGTTGCGTGAGTTCGTCTATCACCTCAAGGATCTCGGTCTCGCCGGCAGTTCCATTCGGCGCAACATCTCCGCGCTGCGCACCTGGTTTCGCGTGCTGCTCGCGGAAGGAGTGGTGACACACGATCCCACGGAACGGCTCGATTCGCCCCAGCGCTGGCGCAGTCTGCCGGAAGTCTTGAACGTGGATGAGGTGACCAAGTTGCTGGCAGCCCCCGGTTTGGATGAGACACTGGCCTTTCGCGACCGCGCCATGCTGGAACTGGCCTACGGCGCCGGACTTCGTGTCTCCGAGTGGATCGGACTGGCCGTTAAAGACGTGTTGCTCGAGGACGGGTTGGTTCGCGTCTTCGGAAAAGGCAGCAAGGAACGACTCGTACCCATCGGTCGCTCGGCGATTGGCGCGGTGGCCGTGTATATGCGTGAACTACGACCGGTGCTTGAACGCGGTGCAGGGCAGGGCATTCTGTTCCTGAATGCACAAGGCCGCCCGTTGAGTCGCATGGGTGCCTGGAAGATCCTGCGCAAGTATATCACCATGGCGGGCATCGAGAAGCCGGTATCGCCGCATACCCTTCGGCACTCGTTTGCGACGCACCTGCTGGAGGGCGGCGCGGACCTGCGCGCCGTGCAGGAAATGCTGGGACACGCGGACATCGCCACAACGCAGATCTACACGCACATGGATCGTGAGTATCTTCGGAGTGTGCACCGGCAATTCCATCCGCGCTCCTGAAACAACCGCCACCCGTTCGTCCGGCCGCTTCCATGATTCTTGTCATCGACAACTACGACTCGTTCACCTACAACCTGGTGCAGTATCTGGGTGAACTCGGTGCCGATGTGGTGGTCCGTCGCAACGACGCGCTCACCGTCGACGAGGCACTGGCCATGTCGCCGGACGCGATCGTCGTGTCACCGGGTCCGTGCACGCCAGCGGAAGCGGGTATCTCGGTCGACCTGATCCGGCGCGCAGCACCGACCGTTCCCATCCTCGGCGTCTGCCTTGGCCATCAGGCGATGGGTGAAGCCTTTGGTGGCACGGTCGTCCGCGCCACGCGCGTCATGCATGGGAAACAGTCACGGCTCCTGCACGACGGCACCGGGCTGTTCGAGGGTGTCCCGTCGCCGGTCGCCGTCATGCGATACCACTCACTCATCGTCGAACGGCACTCGCTGCCGGCCTCGCTCGACGTGACTGCCGTGGCCGATGACGACGCGTCAGAAATTCATGCCATGCAGCATCGCGTTCATCCGGTATGGGGCGTGCAGTTTCACCCGGAGTCCATCTTGACTGATCATGGCCGACAGATGCTGATCAATTTTCTGTCGATGGCGGCACGTTTTCGACGTGAGGCTGCACTTTCGGTGGAATGAGCAGTGACAGAACGATGCTGCCGGCAAGCGTCGTGGCCACGACCCCGAGCGATATGCCGATTCCCAGCGGATACACCTCGGCAAGCAGCATCTTCGCGCCGACAAATGACAGCACCACCGCCAGCCCGTACTTCAGCAGGTGGAACTTGGAAATGACCCCGGCGAGTACGAAGTACATCGACCGGAGTCCCAGAATGGCAAACACATTCGACGTGTAGACCAGAAACGGATTGCGCGTCACGCCGAATACCGCGGGAATCGAGTCGACGGCGAAGACCACGTCCGTCGTCTCGACCAGCGCGAGTACGATGAAGAGCGGCGTCGCCACGCGCTTCACGGGCCCTCCCGGCGTCAGTGCCTCGTGCACAAAGAACTTCTCACCATGGAATCGCGTGGTGATCGGAAATATGCGTCGAACGAATCGAATGACCGGATTGGCCTCAGGCTCAATTTCGGTTTCGCCGCTGAAGGCCATCTTGAGGCCGGTGTAAATCAGGAAGGCCCCGAAGACGTAGATGATCCAGTGAAAGCGCGCGAGCAGCGCGGCGCCGGCGCCGATCATGGCGCCACGCATGATCAAGGCGCCCAGAATGCCCCAGAACAGCACACGGTGCTGCAGGGCGCCGGGGATCTTGAAATACCCGAAAATGAGGATGAAGACGAACAGGTTGTCGACCGACAGGGCCTGTTCGACCAGATATCCCGCGTAAAACTCGAGCATTTGCTGTCGGCCCATCGACTGGCCGATCCACAACCCGAAACCCACCGCCAACGACACCCAGACGGCGCTCCATCCCAGCGCCTCGCGTACGGTGACGGCGTGCGCCTTCCGGTTGAAGACACCCAGATCAAGCGCCAGCAGCACCAGAATCAGCGCGTTGAAAGCCAGCCACCACCAAGCGTTCGGCATGCCCACGGGATGAAGAGAGAACGCGGGTCAGAACGCCGGAGCAGCGTTTGCCTTCGCGAGCGAAAGTTCGTATCTTACATGGCGTGAATTTTGCTGCAACCACGCCCCAATCGACGGTTCGATGCCTGTCCTGGCGGTAATTCCGGCGCGTCTCGGCGCAACGCGGTTGCCGCGAAAGCCTCTCCGACTGCTCGGAGGGGTCCCCTTGGTGGTCCGGGTCCATGAGCGCGTCGTTCAACTCGGCGTCGCTGACCTGTGCGTCGTCGCCACCGATGATACCGAAGTATTGGATACCTGCAGCCGCTTTGGAATCCCTGCGATCCTCACGGACGCCGATCACCCCTCTGGTACGGATCGGGTCGCTGAGGTCGCGGCCCTGTCGGCCTACCAGTCGTTCGATGTGATCCTCAACGTGCAGGGTGACGAACCGTTCGTCTCCGAGCAGGCCCTTCGAGGAGCGGTCGGCGTCGTGTTGGCTGGGCACGCGCCGATCGGCACGGCCGCCGTCCCCGTGGACCGGACCGCACTCGACCGGCGCGACGTGGTGAAAGTGGTGTGCGACGACGAGGGATTGGCGCTGTATTTCTCTCGCGCGCCGATCCCGTGCCTTCGCGAGGATTCAGAGTCCACGCTCCGCGATGGCCTCCTCCGGCAGCACGTCGGGGTGTACGCCTATACGCGTGCCGCGTTGGCGCAGTGGGTCGCGTGGCCGCCGCATCCACTCGAGCGGGTGGAGCGACTGGAGCAATTGCGCCCGTTGGCGCACGGGCTGCGCATCGGCGTGGCCGAGTGCGCGGCGGCTGAAGCGGGAATCGATACCGAAGACGATCTGGTTCGCGCGAACCAGTTCTGGACAGAGCACCAGCATACGTATGACGCAGCGGTCATTCCCGCACCGCTGCCGCAATCACTTTCGACCTCGAGCCTGGGAAACGCCTGATGTCCTCGAATCATTCTGCCAACGGCGCCACAAGCACGCCCAAGTACATCTTCGTCACGGGTGGGGTGGTCTCGTCGTTGGGCAAGGGCATTGCCGCCGCATCACTCGGGCGGTTGCTCGTCGAACGCGGATTCCGCGTCACCATGATGAAGCTCGATCCATATCTGAACGTGGATCCAGGGACGATGTCGCCGTTCCAGCACGGCGAGGTGTTTGTCACCGATGACGGTGCCGAAACGGATCTGGACCTCGGCCACTATGAGCGTTTCCTCGATCGGCCGCTGTCACAGGCCAATAACATCACGACCGGGCGCATCTACTCGAACGTGATCACGAAGGAGCGCCGTGGCGAATACCTCGGGTCCACCGTACAGGTAATTCCGCACATCACCGACGAAATCAAAGGGGCCATCAAACGCGTCGCGCCCGGAAATGACGTCGTGCTGGTGGAGATCGGTGGCACCGTGGGCGACATCGAATCGTTGCCGTTCCTCGAGGCCATTCGGCAGTTCCGGCGGGAGGTGGGCAAGGAGAATGCGATGTTCGTGCATCTCACGCTCGTGCCGTACATCGCAGCCGCCGGTGAAGTCAAGACGAAGCCTACGCAGCACTCCGTTCGCGAACTGATGGAGATCGGTATTCAACCCGACTTTCTCATCTGCCGTGCCGAGCGACCGCTGGCGGACGACGTGAAGCGCAAGATCGCCCTGTTCTGCAACGTGGATTTTGGCGCCGTCATCGAAAGCCCCGATGTGCCCACGATCTACGAGATTCCGCTCACCTTCGAAGCACAGGGATTTGCCGACCGCGTCATGGAACGTCTGCGTCTCGTCGCGCCCACCCCGGATCTGACGGCGTGGCGCGGCATGGTGCAGCGCATCACGCACCCGCGCGAGCGCGTGAAGATCTGCGTGGTCGGCAAGTACACCGACTACGTGGACAGCTACAAGAGCGTGCAGGAAGCGCTCATTCATGGCGGAATCGCCAACGATATCGGTGTCGACCTTGCCTGGACCTCGAGTGATTCGTTCACGTCGCCGGAACGTGCGCGCGAGATTCTGTCGGCATTCGACGGCTTGCTGGTGCCGGGCGGTTTTGGCGTGCGAGGGGTGGAGGGCATGGTGGAGGCGATTCGCGCCGCGCGGGAAATGCAGCTGCCGTTCTTCGGTATCTGCCTCGGCATGCAGGTGGCGATCATCGAGTTCTCCCGTCATGTGCTCGGATTGGGCGACAGTCATTCAAGCGAGTTCGCGCCAGAGTGCAGCGACCCGGTGATTTCACTGCTCGATTCCCAGCGTGAGGTGACCGACAAGGGCGGCACCATGCGACTCGGTGCGTATCCGTGCCGATTGCGTCCGGGTTCCAAGGCGGCCGAGATCTACGGCAAGGCGGAAGTGAACGAGCGGCATCGCCATCGCTACGAAGTCTCCAATCGGTATCGCGAGACCTTTGTCGAACACGGCATGCGACTCAGTGGGATGTCGCCCGACGGCTCACTGGTGGAGATGATCGAGCTGCCGGCGCATCCGTGGTTCATCGGCTGCCAGTTCCACCCCGAATTGCAGTCGCGCCCACTTCGTCCGCATCCGCTTTTCGCCGGTTTCGTGGCGGCCGCCGAACGTCATCGCCACGAGCAACGCGCCACCGGCGCGGTGCCGTCGCTGGCCGCGGTGTCGAGCTGACGTGCCGTCAACACACGCCGTCCCCGCAGCGGGTCAGCCATCCCGTTTCCCTGGTGATCAACTGTTCCTGATCGCCGGGCCGTGTCAGTTGGAAGATGATGCCCTGAACCTGCGGGTCGGCGAGGCGCTGGCGCGA
>JAGNMU010000410.1 GCA_017991005.1 Gemmatimonadaceae bacterium
CGCCAGCCTCGACCCGATCATGGCACTGCGCTACGAATAGGCGCGGCCAGCGGCCAACGCGGCTGCCGTGACCGTATACCAGAACGCCCCGTCGATCGAGAGATCTGCGGGGCGTTCCACTTCTCCAGCCTGTCCCGGTGTTTAGATTGCACGGGTCAGTCAACCCCCATGACGAACGAATCAAACCCTCCGGACCGGTCGCATCGCGCCGAGTCCGACTCCGATAGCAGCGCCGGCAGCAGCGCGAGCGGTACCGGTGGCATCGCCGCCGCCGAAGGCACCGACCCTGCTGGTCAACCTCCGTCGTCCGAACCGCTCCGACATCCCACCGGACCGGCGGGCGCGTCCAGTGGCGTCGACGCAGGTGGTGCCGCGCCCGGCACCGTGTTCCATGCCACCACTGGCATGTTTCCGGTCGATCGACAACCGCGCGGACACGGGCCTGAGCAGAGTCCCACCGGCAAGCGGCTCGCGATTCTGACACTCACCGCGTTGGGTGTGGTGTACGGCGACATCGGTACCAGCCCGCTCTACGCGCTCAAGGAGTGTTTCGGCGCTCTGTACGGCATGGCACCGACGCGGGACAATGTGTTCGGCATTCTCTCGCTCATTGTGTGGTCGTTGACCCTCGTGGTCAGCGTCAAGTACATCAGTTTCGTGCTGCGCGCCGACAATCGCGGAGAGGGCGGTCAGTTCGCGCTGCTTGCCCTGATCTTCCCCCGTCGCGAAACCTCCGACGGGATGTCACGCGGCAAAGTGATCGTCGCACTCGCCCTCTTCGGCACGGCCTTGTTGTACGGCGACGGCATCATCACGCCGGCCATGTCGGTCCTGGGCGCCATGGAGGGTCTGGAACTCGCGCTGCCAGATGTCGCGCACTACATCGTGCCCATCACGATCATCATTCTCGCGACCCTGTTTTTTGCGCAGCGCCTCGGGACCGATCTGGTGGGCAAGGCGTTTGGCCCCGTCATGCTCGTCTGGTTCGTGACGATCGGCGGTCTCGGATTGGTCGAGATCGTGCACTCCCCGTGGATTCTCGGCGCCGTCAATCCAATGCATGCGGTGCGCTTCATCGGGGAACACGGCATGGGCGCGTTTTTTGTGCTCGGATCGGTCGTGCTGGTGATCACCGGCGGCGAAGCGCTGTATGCCGACATGGGTCACTTCGGCCGACGCCCCATCCGGCTGGCATGGTTGATCGCGGTGTTTCCGGCGCTGCTGCTGAACTATTTCGGCCAGGGTGCGATGTTGGTGCGAAACCCCGGCGCCGCCGACAATCCGTTCTATCAGCTTGCGCCCAAGGTGATGCTGATCCCGTTGATCGTGCTGGCCACCTGCGCCGCGATCGTGGCATCGCAAGCGATGATCTCCGGCGCGTTCTCCGTCACACGTCAGGGCATTCAACTCGGCTTCATTCCGCGGCTGGAGATTCGCCACACCTCGAAGACCGAGGAAGGGCAGATCTACATTCCCGAGGTGAACTGGTTCATCGCGGTTGGGTGCCTCATCATCGTGATCGCGTTCCAGAATACCTCGCGTCTGGGCGCCGCATACGGCATCGCCGTGACGGGCACGATGTTGATCACCACGATGCTGTTCTATGTGGTCGCGCGTCTGCGCTTCCGGTGGACGGCCTGGCAGGCGGGCTCGTTGACTGCCGTGTTTCTGGTGGTGGACGTCTCCTTCTTCAGTGCGAACATCGTGAAGGTGGCGCATGGTGGATGGGTGCCGCTCGTGCTGGGCGCGGCGCTGTTTGTCGGCATGCTCACCTGGAAGCGTGGCCGTGCCTTGCTCAGCAGCCGGCTCGCTGAGGGCAGTATGCCCATCCAGTTGTTTCTCGATGGCGTCGAGCGGTCCTCGGTGCATCGCGTTGCCGGAACGGCGGTTTTCATGACGGGCAGCGACGACGGCGTGCCGCCCGTGCTGCTGCACCACCTCAAGCACAACAAGGTGCTGCACGAGCGCGTGCTGCTTGTCTCGGTCAAGACGGCGGATGTACCCGAAACGAGTGCCTCGGAACGTGTGCGCGTGGTGCCACTTGGTCAGGGCTTCTGGCGTGTGATTGCCTCGTACGGGTTCATGCAGTCACCGAATGTCCCGCAGGTGCTCGAGGTGGTGGACCAGATGGGCATCCGGTGCAAACCCATGGAAACGAGCTATTTCCTGGGTCGCGAGCGGCTCATTCCCACAGCCGGCCGGCCCGACGAAGCGTTCGCACTCGCGCGGTGGCGAAAGGTGCTGTTCTCAATCATGTCACGAAATGCGCGCTCGGCGACGGAGTTCTTCGCCATTCCGCCGAATCGTGTCGTCGAATTGGGTACGCAGATCGAATTCTGACAATCGGCGGGACGAAACGCCGAATATTTGTTGTCCAGCGGGGCCATCTGATGCTATTCATCAAGTGGTCCCGCTTTCGATGAGGGAAGCGGCCAGGTCCGGGCTCGTAGCGCGCGCACCCTTTGCAGCAATCGAATGTCATCGATCTCTGGCGTTGAGACGGGCACCCCTGACGAGCTGTTCCGTCCGCTGTCGCCTGAGCAGGCCGCGCTGCTGGAGCTGAATCCGCATCCGGTGCTCGTCCTCGACGCCCAGTTTCGCATTCGCTTCGTGAACGCCGCGAGCGTGGCGTACGGGAACGTCGATCGGACCACCCTGATTGGCCGGAATGTGTGGGATCGTTACCCCGAACTCCGCGACTCGCTCTTTTCGCGCGCCTACGAAGCCGTGCTGCGCGAAGGGACGGCCCAGACGTTCGAAGACCGCGATCTCAGCAAGGAACGCTGGCAATCGATTTACGCCTACCCTGCCGACGGCGGGGTGATCGCGATCCTCAAGGACGTGACGGAACAGCGCCGATCCCAGCGGGCGCTGCTGGCCAGTGAGCAGGCGCTGGCACGCGCCCAGGAACTCGCCGCCATTGGCAGCTTTGCATACTCGCAACACGACGGGCTCCAACTCTCGGCCGAGGCGTATCGACTGCTCGGCATCGACCCCGTCACGAACGCGCAACCGCTCGATGTGGTGCGCTCCCGCATTTTTCGGCCACATCGTGACGCGCTCACGGCGGCGCTGATGCGCACCCGTGAAGGCGGCGACATTCGCCAACTTGTGCAGTTTGAGCGGTTCAGTGACGGACAGACGGTGATGTTCGATGTGCTGATTCGCGTTGGGCGGAGCGAGGCTGGACAATGGGCACAGCTGTACGGCACGGTTCAGGATGTCACGGCGCGCGTGCTCGCTGATGAAGCGCTTCGACGCTCCGAAGAAACGCTGCGCCTTGCGCAGGAGGCGGCGAACATCGGCAGTTTCGACCGCGATCTGCGGTCGCGCCGCACGGTGTGGTCGGATCAGCTCCTGCGTATTGTGGGCCTCGATCCGGCCACGGCAGACCTGACGCGCATCGACCGCGACCCCGAGATGAACTTCGTGCACCCCGAGGATCGTCCGTTGCTGCGCCAGACCATGCAGCGCGCCATCACCACCGGGGAAAAGCAGGTGGTGCGGCATCGTATTGTGCGCAAGGATGGTGAACTGCGGCATATGCTGGGCAGCGCGATGATGGTGCGCGATGCCGCTGGGGCACCGGCGCGCGTGGTCGGCACTGCCATCGATATCACCGAACAGGTGGCCGCAGACGAACAGCGCCAGCGGCTCGAAGCGCAGATTCAGCAGGCGCAGAAGCTGGAATCGCTGGGCATTCTCGCTGGTGGCATTGCGCACGACTTCAACAACCTGCTGGTGGGTATGCTCGGCAACGCATCGCTTGCCCTCTTGCAGGCCGAACCCAACAGCGGCGTCCGTGCCAGCTTGCAGGAGATTGAACGCGCCGCGCAGCGTGCGGCCGAGTTGACGCGACAACTGCTGGCGTACGCCGGTAAAGGGCGCTTTGTGGTCGAGGCCGTCGACGCCTCGACGGTGGTGCACGAGATGAGTGCCTTGCTGCGCACGGCCATTTCGCGGAGCGCCGCCATTCAACTTGACCTCGCCAGTGAGCTGCCTGCCATCGAGGTCGATTCGACGCAGTTCCGTCAGGTGGTGATGAACCTGATCACCAACGCCTCCGACTCACTCGCGGAGCAGGGCGGATTGATCACGCTGCGCACCGGTGTTCGCGAGATCGATGCCGACGTGCTTGCTCGCTGCATACCCGGCACCAACGCTGTGCCCGGCCGCTTCGTGTTCATCGAAGTAAATGACACCGGCGTGGGGATGGACGCCGCAACGGTCGCGCGCGTGTTCGATCCGTTCTTCAGCACCAAGTTCACCGGTCGCGGACTTGGACTGGCGGCCACCCTCGGCATCATGCGCTCACACAGCGGTGCGATCCGCGTCTACAGCGAGGTGTCGA
>JAGNMU010000411.1 GCA_017991005.1 Gemmatimonadaceae bacterium
CGACTTTTCCGTGTGAACACGCCATGACACCGTCTCAGCAGCGCGCGGGCAACGCACCACCATCGCCCGACGTCGGCACGCCGATCATCCATTGCGATCAGGTGGTGCGCACCTATCCGATGGGCGACGCCACCGTGACGGCCGTGCGCGGCATTTCGCTCGACATTGTGCGTGGTGAACATGTTGCCATCACCGGTCCTTCGGGGTGTGGCAAGAGCACCTTGCTGCATTTGCTGGGCGCTGTGGACGTGCCCACCAGCGGGCACGTGCTCATTGAAGGACGCGATACGTCGGCGATGAACGACCGTGAGGCCACCGATTTTCGGCTCCGGCGCATCGGGTTTGTCTTTCAGCGTTTCTACCTGATGCCCACGCTCACCGCCGAAGAGAACGTGCAGCTCCCCATGGCCGAGGCGGGGGTGGCGGCGCGTGTTCGTGCGGCGCGCGCACGCGATCTGTTGGGGTACGTGGGATTGGGTGATCGCGCCGGACATCGGCCCACGCAGCTCTCCGGAGGAGAGCAGCAGCGTGTGGCCATTGCGCGTGCGTTGGCCAACGAGCCGGCGCTGCTCTTGGCCGATGAACCCACGGGCGAACTTGATGCCGATACCGGTGCGACGCTGATGGAGCTCTTTGCACGTCTGCACCGCGATGGAGCCACGCTGGTGTTTGTCACGCATGACGCGCTGGTGGCCAGTGCGGCGCAGCGCGTGATCCGATTGCGCGATGGTTTGGTTGTGGCAGTCGGCCGCAACCCGGACACCACTTCACCAGCAGCGCTCGAGCCGTGACACCATCAGTTACGCCTTCGCTGAGCACGGCGCGCTTTGCGCTGTCACGTCTGCTGGCGTGGCGCGCCGCAACATGGCGCCCGTGGCGCTCGCTGATGTTGTGCGGAGGTTTTGGGGTGGGCGTGGGCGTGATGATCGTACTGCTCGCCGTGGGCGAGGCCATGGTGCGTCAGGCCAGTCAGGAACGACTCGTGGGCGGCGGCGATATCACGGTGTTGCCCGAAGGCATCGACATGGAGGTGCTCACCACCGGTGGATTGGGCGGACTCTTCTTTTCGGTGCCCAACGCCCGCTTTGTGCACCGACAGGTGCTTGGCGCGCCGCGATTGGCCAGTGCACTCACCGTGGCGGCGCCGCAGCTCGAAGGCAAGCTGCTCTATCTCACGCTCCCCGACGGCCGCGAACAGGCCGTGCGCGCAGGTGGAGAGATTCCCTCCGCGTCGCGCGCGCTCGGCACTGCGCTCGACATCGCGAGTGGCACCTGGCAAAACGATGTCGGCGATGACCGATGGATGTCGCCCACACCCGCCGAACTGCGTCACGATATCGACCACTTTCACGAACCGCCGCGCGGCATGGCCGCGCCGGAAAGTTGGGGCGAATGGCACTACTTCAACGTGCTCTCGCCTGATGCCACCCGGTGGGCGTTTCTGTCGTTCATCGTGGGCGGCGACGTGCGCGGCGACAAGTGGGGCGGGCAGGTATTGGTCACCATGCACGAACGGGGCAAACCTCCGCGCCGATTTGTCGCACCGGCCACGCGTGATCGCGTGCGATTCTCCACGCGAGATGCCGATCTCACGGTTGGGGATGGCACCGTGCGTGTCTTGGACGACGGACGCTACGCCGTGAAGGCGACACTGCGTGAAGAAGGCCGCGGCACCCCGCTCACGGTGGATCTCGTCGTATCGCCAGCGCCGCGTATCGATTTTCCCGGCGCCACCCTGGTGAGCGGCGACTTCGCGTCGGGCTATGCCGTGCCGGGCCTTCGTGCATCAGCCACGGGATCATTGTGTGTGGCGACCGCGTGTGAGCGCTTCACCGACGCGCAGGCCTATCACGACCACAACTGGGGCGGTTGGCGCGGCGTTACGTGGGAGTGGGGCGCCACGCGTGCCGGCGACTACACCATTCTGTACGGCCGCGTGTCGCCCGAAGACTCGTCTGCGAGCGCTGGTACCCAGGGTGGCGCGCCGCTGTTCGTCTACGTCACCGATCGTGACGGATTCACCGCGCTCTTTCGGCCGCGCGTCATTCGTTACGAAGATGGTCGCAGTATTCGCACGCGTGATGGGGTACTCCGCGTGCCCTCGCGCGCCGAACTGTACGATGTGCGTGAGGGTGACACGCTGCGTCTCACGCTCACCATCGATGATGCCACCGCGAGTGACACGCGACGTGCCGCCGCCGAACGCGGAGAAGGCGAAGACGGCGCAGCACGTGCGCTACGCCGTCCGTGGTTTGTGCAGATGGCCGGTGAGGCGGTCATCGCCGGCCGCATCCGCGGGATCCCGTTGTCGGGGCGCGGACGCGGCTTCTTTGAGACCTACCGGTGACCGGTTACCCGAGTCGTCCGAGCACCGCTCTGCGCGCGTCGGCCGACAGCGGCGTTTCTTTCATCAACACGCGCAGTCGGGCTGCCAGCTTGCGCGCATGGACGCGCTGTCCGGCATCGGCGTGCAGCCAGATGGCGTCGGCCAACGCCATCGCTTCGACATCCACATCGCCGGCAAGCGCCGCGTCCTTGGCCAGCTGTTCCATCGTGAAGGCCGCTTCGCGATTGTATGCCTGTGCGTATAGCGCGTCGGCGAGTCCCACACTCGATTCCACTGGGAGTTTTCCAGCCGAACGTTCCTCGGACAGCGCAGCGCTGAACTCGCGACGGGCAATGTCAAACTGTCCGTCGGTCATGGCGCGGCGCGCATTCACGAGATGGTCGTCGGCCGCTGGTGTGCGGGTCGTGGTGAGCGGAACCGTCACCATCGCACTGGGCGTACCGGAGGTGGCGGTCGGTGCAAGCGCCGCGCGCGCCGCGTCGGTGGTGAAGTCAGCAGACTGCAAGGCGGCCAGCGTGGACAACGTCGCGAGCATGGTAGTGAGCATGGAACGACCCTCCGGTATGGGCGATGAACGTGTATGTGCCTCAGCATCGCGTCGGCAATGATGGCGGCAGGACGTCTCTTCGCTGCGCTAGTCAGTGTCGTGCGATATGAGTTCGATACGGGATCGCCGATGATAGGGTTCACTCGCGGGATCGATCGCTGGGGAGATGGGATGAAACGCGGAGGCTTCGGACGGTGAGCGGCGATGGCGAGGAACGCGCACGCGGCGAGCTGCGCCTGGGCACGCAGGGCTGGAACTACTCGGCGTGGGTTGGGCCGTTTTATCCGGACGGCACGCGGGCCCCGGATTTCTTGCGGCTGTTTTCGCGCGCCTTCGATACCGTGGAGGTGGATTCCACCTTCTACGCCATTCCGCCGGTGAGCACGGTGCGGGGCTGGGCGTCGCGAACCCCGGAGCATTTTCGGTTCGCGCTCAAGCTGCCGCAGGAGATCACACACGAGCGCCGGTTCGTCGACGCGGATACGCCGCTGCAAACGTTTGTTGAACGTGCACACGAGCTCGGTCCGAAACTCGGACCGATTCTCATCCAGTGCGGTCCGGATTTCTCACCGCTGGAACGCCCCGCGCTCGAACGGTTTCTCCCGCAGCTCCCTGGCGGCGTGCGGTTTGCCATCGAGTTTCGCCAGCGAGGGTGGATCACCCCCGAAACGCTCGAACTGCTGTCGGCGCACCGTGTCGCGCTGGCATTGAGCGATGGGCGCTGGGTGCCGCGCAAATGGCTGCTCCGCCTGTGTGAGCGGCCCACCACCGATTTTGCCTATCTCCGGTGGATGGGCCCCGACCGGGCGATTACCGACTACTCGCACCTGCAGGTGGACCGGTCAGCGGAGGTCGACGCCTGGGCTGCCATGATCCCGGTGCTGCTGGGGCAGGTAGGGACCGTGTACGGGTACGCCAACAATCACTTCGCAGGTCACGGACCCGCCACCATACGCATGCTGCAGGAGCGCCTTGACGTGCCGGTTGTCGACCCTGGACGTATTGGCGAGCAACAATCGCTGTTCTAGCCACGCCCGCGACAACGGAGCCCCGCGCCGACGCTAACTTTCCCGAATGACCGAAATGGACCGCCGGACCGAGAGCCACTCGACGTACACGCCGCCGCTGGTGCCGCATGACACGATCATGCGGCTGCTGCGTGGCGAACTGCGCACGCCGCACGATGTGCTGGGTGCGCATCCCGCCTCGCTGGATGGCGTAACCGGGGTCGTGATCCGCGCGCGCGTGCCACGCGCTCGGCAGATGTGGGTGCTGGTCCGCGGTGAACGCATTCCGATGGAGCTGGCGCAGGATGCGCTCTTCGTGCGCTTCCTGCCCGGCGAGTCGTTGCCGCTCGACTATCGACTCGCCGTGCAGCCGGTGGAAGGAGAGGAGCGCGCGTTCGACGATCCGTATCGCTTCTTGCCCACG
>JAGNMU010000048.1 GCA_017991005.1 Gemmatimonadaceae bacterium
CGCCACAACCGATGGCGACCCCAATCGCCTCACGTGGGACACCAGCGACCTTGAGCGGCGCCATCAGATTGTCGGGCAGCAGTTCACGAGTTTCCCGCGCGGATTCGAGTTGGCCATCATCGGCCGGATGATCGCCGGCGCGCGCTACACACCGATGGTCAACGGCGATGTGAACGGCGATGGCGCGCGCAATGATCGTGCGTTTGTGCCTGACGCGGCAGGCACATCAGCGACCGCTTCGGCGATGGCGCAACTGCTCGCCACCACCGACCGGCGCGCCGCGTCCTGTCTGCGTGCGCAAACGGGCCGCATTGCCGATCGCAACAGCTGCACCACGCCGTGGACACCGCAACTTGACCTGCAGCTCAACTGGAAACCGCGCAATCCCCGGCTCGATGACCGCCTCACTTTTTCGCTAGTGGCCGCAAATACGCTGGCCGGTGTGGATCGGCTGTTGCATGGCACGAATCTCCGCGGATGGGGGCAGCCGATCTTTCCGGACCGCAATCTCGTGACGGTCACGGGTTTCGATGCGGCCACGCGTCAGTACAACTATGCGGTCAATCAGCGATTCGGAACGCCGACCGGCTCGCGCAATCCGTTCGGTGTGCCGTTCCAGCTCTCACTGCGCGGACAGATTGCGTTGGGCACGGATGCTGCCAAGGCGCAGATGCGCGCACTTACAGGCGGCGGCAAGACGGATTCTGCATCGCTCGCGGCAGTGAAGCAGCGGGTGCTGAGTCAGGTGCCGTATCCGTTCGACAGTCTGCTGCGCAAAGCCGACTCGCTCGCTCTCGAGCTTACGGCAGAACAACGTTCGGTGATCGCGGCCACCGCCGAGCACTATCGAAAGTTCGTCGATGCGCGCGGTGATGAGTTGGCCGTACTGCTGACCGCCAACGGCGGCCGCCCCGACATGGGCGCCATGGCGCCCAAGCTGCAGCAGGTGAACGTGTCGATCGTCCGCGAGCTGCAGCAGGGCATGAAACGCGTCGAAGGCACACTCACGCCCGCGCAGTGGGCGAAGGTGCCGGACAAGATCAAATACCCATTCGGCCAGCAGCCCGGCGGTTAACTCGCCGCAGACAGTGATTGGCTGGGGAGCTCCACCACAAAGCGGGCACCGGACGGCACATCCGACGAGAGGTGAGCATTCGGTGCCCGCGATTCCACGAAGGCCCGGCCGCCGGCAGCCTCCACGAGATCGCGGACCACCGCCAGGCCGATCCCCGAGCCGACTTCCCCGCCGTGCTTCGCCTGCGTGCCGCGCGTGAACGCTTTCCAGATTTCGTGGCGTTCATGCACCGGTACACCCGCCCCTTCGTCTTCCACGGCCAGCCGTGTCGTGGTATCGCGTGTGCTGGCGGTTACGCGAATGGTCTGGCCGCGCGGTCCGTACTTGATGGCGTTGTCGAGCAGGTTGAGCAGCACTTGATGCAAGGCATCGCGTTCGATGCACGCGCAGCACCCGTTGTCGACCGTCACGTCGAACGTGGCCTCACGTTCGGCGGCGAGCAGCGCCAGACTGCCAGTCGCGCGCGTCACGGCCTCTGCAACATCCACCACCGGTGGCGCATGATCACTTGGCCGCACGCCGGTGCGCGTGTAGCTCAGTGAGCGCTCGACCAGCATGGTGAGCCGTTCCGATTCCTTTTCGATGACACTCAGCGCACGCGCCGATTCTTCCGGGGTGGTGAGCAAACCCAAACGAAGCATTTCGGCGTACATGCGAATCTGGGTGAGCGGCGTCCGCAGTTCATGCGACACGCTCGACACAAAGGTGCTGCGCAACTGCGCCGACTCGTTCTCGCGGCGGAGAAAGGTGGCCCGCCACAACATCATCATCACGCCGAGGGCCAGCGCCAGCACCACGGAGAAGACAACATCCGTGATGATCAGCGAACTTTGGATCAGCGAGGCGAGCTCGTTGGTATCGCGTTCCCGCACTAGCAGCCATGGGGTTCCCGCAATCGGTGCACGCGCGTAGACCACCTGCGAACCGGTGATACCGGCGCCAACGCCGCGCGCGGCGCGGAGTCCGGTCGTACGCAGCGCACGGGCATAGGCCGAATCGAGCGTGAAGGTCGACGGCACCGAGGCCGTACGGCGGGACAGTTGTGGGGCGCCGCCAGCGCCACTGACCACGATCACCCGAACACGATCCCCGTCGAGCGCGATGAGCGATGTGCGTTGCGTGCGGTCCGATGGTGCCGCGACGTTGAACTGCGAGAACGTGGCTTCGGTCGCCACGACGGTGAGCACGACCGAGGCGGGCGGCGCGCCCTCGCGCGTGACCGGCGCCACGAAGGCGATGGTGGAGAGCGAGTCGTCGATGTGGCCAGACGCGAGATGTGGCGGAGCGGCGTCGCCTGTCACGATTTCGGCGCTGCGGTAGCCGCCCGCGCGTTTCATGACGGCGAGCGGCGCGGAGAGTGCGCGCGCACTGTTGATGTTCGCGCCCGTCCACTCTCGCTCGCCGGCAAGGGTGGCAACCATCTCCGCCTGTGCCTCGCGCATGGTCACCCAATCTCTGAGCGCATCGGCGGACAGCGCGATCGACAACGGCAGTGCTTCCTCAAACTGCAGCAGAAACCGGCGCTGCGACGCGATGTGGTTGGCTACGATGCCGACCGCACCCAGTGCGGTGACCACAAGGAGAATGATGCCGTGCTTTGGCCGCAGCCAGCGAAGCGGGCGTGTCACGGGTCGAAACGATACCCGGTTTTCCAGACGGTCACGATGTGCCGGGGCTCGGCCGGTTCGCGTTCGAGTTTCCTTCGCAGTTCGACAATGTGAATGTCGACGGTGCGCGTCTGAATGTCGGGCGCGTGTCCCCACACTTCGCGCAGCAGTCGGGTGCGCGCGATCGCCGTCCCCGGCTCGCGCATCAGGGCCGCCAGCAGATCGAACTCCTTGGGCGTCATCGGCACATCCACGCCGTCGCGACGCACCCGACGACCGTCCAGATCGATCGTGAGATCGCCGAACGCGAGGACGGCCTCACCGTGCGCCGCAGCGGAAGAACCATCGGAGACACCGGCACGCCGCAACAGTGCCGAGACGCGCTCCATCAGTTCCTGCAGACCGAACGGCTTGGTGACAAAGTCGTCGGCGCCTGCGCGAAAGCCACGCACCTTGTCGGCTTCTTCGCTCTTGGCGCTGAGAATGAGCACCGGCACCGTCATGCCTTCCTGGCGGAGACTCGCGAGCACCGAGAAGCCGTCGGCAATGGGCATCATGAGATCGAGGATGACCAGATGCGGCTGAAACACGCGGGCGCGACGCAAGGCGGCGGCCCCGTCGCCGGCGACGTCGACCTCGTAGCCGTGGACCTCGAGGGTTCGGCGAAGTCCGAACGCCAACTCTGCGTTGTCTTCGACAATCAGAACGCGACGCGACGTGCGGACCTCGCTGTGACGAGTGGACGGTGAAGCCGGGCCACGGAAGTTATGGGGACGAGCCGGCCTCGCCTGGCAGAGAGGCTGTGCAGAAGTGCAAGACTCTTGTAAGGACCGGCGAATCGTTGCCACCGACGCGACGGTTTTGGCCAGCTCAGGCACTGTAAGACGGACATTTTGGTGTTTAATATCCGGGCAATTCGTACGTTTTTGGTCCCGTTTTTGACTCCAAAAGGCCGCTGGCCGAGCTTCATAGACCATGTTCAACGACCTCTGCGACAACGAGCACGACTCGCACGCGATGAAGATCATCAACCGCGCGTTCCTGACCATCGCGGTGTGCTTTCTGGGCTTTGCCGGCTACGCCATCACGACGCGCCTGGGTGCGAGCGTGCCGCCCACGTCGGTGACCTACGGAACCGAAGCGCCGCATGCGACCGCGGCCGTTTTTGGCGACTGACACATCAGTGTCGCGTTCGTGATTCGTCACTGACGCTCTAGAATGCAAGAAACGGGGCCCAGTCTAGTTGACTGGGCCCCGTTCTTTCCGCAATTGCCGCGGCGTCGGTCAGAAGCGAATCGTCATCGCGGCGCCCGCCGAGGCGTTGCGCCCCACCGAGAGCAGCGGCACCAGTTCGGCCGAGCGAGGCTCGCGTGCGGAGCTCATGCCGCCAGTCGCTGGATCGGCTCGACGACGGTCCTGTTGTCCCGCCGCATCTCGCTTCGCGGCCATCAGCCGTCCGTGCCGTTGCAGGCCTCGAACCGAGAGCGCCATGGTGAGTCCGCCTAGCGCGGTGCCTGCTCCGGCAACCCCTCGGGCACTCCCGCTCGCGCCCGGTTCGGCCATCACCATGCCCCCAATGACCGAGAGTGAAAGTCCGCTCAGGATTCCCAGCGCGGCGACGCTCTTGCGATGTCCGTCTGCGTTTCCCGTGGCGTTCCAGATGCCGGTCGTCAGCGTTCCGAGCAGGGCGATCGGCGCACCGACCGCGTAGGTCGCCACCTTGGCGGTGCCGGTCGTCCCATTGTTGGCCCCGTCGTTCGGCATGGAATACGGCACCTGAATACGAGCGGCCTCGGCCAGCGTCAGACCGTTTTCGTCGAGCCACGTACCGAAGGCGATGTCGCCGGCCAACTGCGCCACCCAGACGTTGTTGTTCGACTGGGCGACGCGGTCGACGATATCCTGGCGCCCGGTCGACTCGAGCAGGTGTGCGACGGCGCAGCGCGTGCCCGTTTTCCGATCGACAAAGTAAGGCGTCGGCGTTTCCGCGAAGTCGTAGTTGTGCGGGAAGACACCCCGACGGTTGTACTGCTCGAGGACCGTCAACAGCCGCGCGCGCTGGGTGCGCTGCGAGGCGCTGAGTGACCGCACGTCGCGCAGAGGCAATTCGGCGAGCACGCTGTCAAAGTGCGCGTGAATTCGCCGGACCTCCGCTTCTGGCGAGTGTGGCGTGACGACCGCGTGCTCGCGGTGGTTGGTACCCGCCACGCCCGTTGCCGCGACGATGAGCAGGGTCGCCGCGGCGAAAGCAACAGACCGACCAATCAGGGACATGGACCACTCCGGGTGATGAAAGTGTGGAGGCAATTCCGGATGTGCAGATGTAACCATACGGAATACCTCACGCGTCACCCGTTTGTCACACCCTCAGAAGCCGGCAGCGAGCACAACCGTCAGCATACGCGTGCCGTCGCGGGGTTTGACGGTATAGGCCGAGCCCGAAAACATGGTGTAGTTCACCTGCAATTGAACGTTCTGATACATCAGTACCTGTCCACCGACGGTCGCCGCACGATCCTGGTGGTCCAGCGCGGCACCGTTATGCCCGTGCCGATAGGCCAAGAGCAACGCCACGTGGTCAGGCACGATCCCCACCCGCCCGGCGACAGCCAGCGCGCGGCGGGCTCTCGACGCGGCATTGAAGACGTTCGGCGTCGCCCCGGGCAGCGACGCGTCAGCACTCGCAAGTGTGGCGAACATGCCCACCGGTACGACGCCAAGCCTCCCTTGCGCTTCGGCATCAACGGCCCATGCGCGTGTCCTCGCGTCCACGACCGCAGACTCAGACGTGCCATCGGCGACAGACGCCGTGCCAAACCAGTGTTGCCCACCGATACCCAGTTCCCATGCACCGATGGTCGGCATCCACGCCACCCGTGCGTAGTTTGCCGCGGGCAGCGGGCTGGCTCGCCCTTCGGTGGACGCCAAGTGCACGGGACTCCATCGCGTGATGTTGGCGACGAGATGCTGCGTGCCGATGACGAGCGCGGCGCCGGAGGCGGGCGTCGCCGTGCCGATGTACTGCTGAGCCGACGACGACGATGCGTCTTCGATGAGCCGAATGTTCTTGACCGCGCCGGTGTTCATCGACTCGAATCCGAACGCGGCGCCAAGTCCGTCGGTCGTGAACGGAATGAATGACGCGCGGGCGCCGCCAACCGAATACGAGAACGGCATCTTGAATGCCGCCAGCGCGGACTCATCGCGCTTCGGTAGTTGCATCTCCAACAGAAACCCGACGTTTTCATGCACGCGTCCGGCAAACAGCGCCGCCAGCTCGTCGGGGAACTCCAGCAGGCCGGAGTTGGTGGTACGCTCTCCGTCCGCGTCGGTGCCGTTGCTTTTGCGCACCCGGATCTTGGTGAAAATGCTGGCGTTGAGAATCGCCGGCAGTGAGAGCGTCTTGTCTTCGATCTTCGCTTGCGCGCCGGTCAGCGTATAGCCGTTCAGCTTGAAGAGACGTCCGAAGGCGTTCAGTGTCGGAAATGCCGGGGCGTGGCAGCTATTGCAGGCCAGTCCGGTTTGGCGGGAAAATGAGGGGAGCGCGACGGCCGGCAACGGCGTCAGGGTCATCGCGATCGACGTCGCTGCGGCCATCGCTGCAGCGTGTGACAGTTTCGGGCGCATGGACAGCCTCGAATTGGAGTGATGTGACACGCGTACGCTGTCACATCCATTCGCGGCGGTGCATCATCGGTTCCCACGCAGCCCGTCAGGATTTCCTTTGTCAGGAATTCCTTTGGGGATTCGCTATGCGCCCATCGGAAAGGACCACAATGCGATCGGCGCACGACTGCGCGAATTCCATGTCGTGCGTGACGATCATCAACCCACGTCCCTGTCCGGCCAGCGCGCGCAACGAGTCAGCAAGCGCCGAACGGCGCGCGGGATCCAGTGCCGAGGTGGGTTCATCCATCAGCAGCAGGTGCGGATCCGGTGCCAACGCACGCGCAATCGCCACGCGCTGCGCCTCGCCGCCGGACAGTTGCCGCGGGTAGGCACCGGCGCGTGCCTGCACACCGAGTGAGGCGAGCAGCTGCAGCGCGGTGCGCTCCGCATCGGTGCGGGACTGCCCAAAGGCATGCACCGGCGCGAGCATTACGTTCTCGAGCGCCGTGAGATGCTCAAAGAGTGCGTGGCTCTGAAACACCACCCCGACACGACGTCGCAATTCACGCAACTGCGACTCGGGTGGAACGGGCCCGGGGGCGAGCGACACCCCGTCGATCGTCACCTGTCCTTGAGAGAACGACTGCAACGCCGCAACCACCCGCAGCACGGTGGTCTTGCCAGCACCCGACTCCCCCATGACCGCGCAGATCTCACCTGCGGCGATCTCGAGGTCGACGCCGAGCAGCACCGGCTTGTCACCGCGTTGCACATGCAGATCCCGGATGCGCAGCGCAGTGCGCGCTGCCGGCGTGGGGCTGGTCATGGCAATTTCCACCGCTGCTCCAGGCGACGCGCCATGCGCGAGAGCGGCAGCGACATGGCGAGATAGATCACGGCACAGAGAATACCGGGTACGACCCAACTGCCAACGTTCGTGGCGTAGATCGCTGTCTGTTTCGTCAGCTCAACCACCGTGATCACCGACACCAGCGACGAATCCTTGAGCAGCGCCACGAAGTCGTTGGTCATCGGCGCCAATGCCAGTCGGAGCGCCTGCGGGCCACGCACCAATCGCAGGATCTGCATCTCGGACAACCCCAGTGTGCGCGCCGCTTCCAGTTGCAGTGGCGGAATCGCTTCGAGCGCCGCGCGGTAGATCTCCGATTCGTACGCCGCGTAGTTGAGACCAAGTCCGATGACGGCGGCCGCGAAGGCTGGTAGCCGCACGACATCGGACAAGCCGTAGTACAACACAAACAATTGCAGCAGGACCGGTGTGCCGCGAATGATCTCGACGTACGCCGTGAGCAGCAGTTGCAGTGGGCGGGCGCCATACACGCGGCCGGCGGCGATACCGACGCCGAGCGCCACGGCGAGCGCCATTGCGAGGATTGAGAGGGCCAACGTGATGGCGGCCGCGCGGAGCAAGGCCGGCAGGTACGTTGCGATGGACGCGCGCGGTCGGGCGACCGCGACACCACCGTTCACTGCGTTACTGTCGGCGGTCGCCGCACGCGCGCGCACGGAATCCTGCAGCACACGCTGTTGGTAGGCCGCTTGCTGCGCGTCCCACACGTTCCACGAGCGAAAGACCGTCTCCAGAGTGCCGTCGCGCATGCGCGCACGCAGGATGACGTTGGCGGAGTCGCGCAGCGCGCTGTCACGGGCGGCAAAGACGGCCACATAGTGTCCGACGGCCAGCGGCGCGGGCTGAATGACAAATCCGCCGGTGCGTCGGAGCGATCGTTCCGCGATGATGTTGTCAAGCAGGACCGCATCGACGCGCTTCGCCACGAGATCGGTGTACGGATGCACATCGTCGTCGTACGACACGGGAACCACGCCGTGCGCCGCTTTGGCCTCGAGCAGCATCTCCCACGCGGTCGTGGCGCTCAGTGTGGCGACCTTTCGGCCCTTCAGATCTTCGAGCGTGTGAAAGCGCGCGCTGTCTTCGGCGCGAACCGCCAACACTTCCCCAAACTCGTAGTACGGCATGGAGACGGCGAATCGTTCGTGCAGTGCGGGACGATCTTCGAGGCCCGACATCCCCATCGCAAAGTCGCCGCGCTCAACCGATTGCTCGATCGATGCCCACGCGACTTGCACGAACTGCGGTTCGCGGCCAAGTCCGCGGGCAATCAGCGCCGCGATCTCCACGTCGAACCCGCGCACCACCGAAGGATTGGCGGGGTCCGCCTCGACAAACGGCGCGCCGCCTTCTGCGTCGCCGCCCCAGCGCAGGGGGGCAGCGGGAGACTGCGCGACGGAGGTCGGCACGACCGCCGCGCCGTCGCCGGCGCTGCTCGAATCGCCACGGGCCGATGATCCCGCGGTTGGTGGCGACGACCGTTCACACGCGCCAAGGGCGGCGAGCAGCGTGACGGTGATGAAAGCGACGCGGAGTGTGGGCATGGGATCGCGGTGATACTGCCGCGCCGTGCGCGATGGCGCAATCGCTGGCGCCATTGCTGGCGCCATTGCTGACGCCACTCCTGGTGCGTGTGCGGAAGCCACTCAGACCGCCGCGGCGAATCCGCGCGCTGGCATTGCTCGTAGTGACGTCGAATCGCCTGCTGGTGCCGCACCTCACGACCCCCGGACGCCCGACATGACGCTGCTCCTGAACATCCTCTGGTTCTTTCTTGGCGGTGGCCTGGTGGCCTGGTTCGCCTGGATGGCGCTGGGACTGCTGCTGGCGCTCACGGTTGTCGGGATTCCGTTTTCCGTAGCCGCGTTCCGCATCGCCAGCTTTGCCGCGTGGCCATTCGGCCGCACACTCGTGGACGTCCGTGCGTTGGGGGAAGACACCATCGCGGGCACCGATCTGGCCAATCTGCTCTGGATCGTGCTCGCTGGCGTGTGGCTGTGGATCTCTCACGTGCTCGCCGGGATCGGCTATTGCATCACGATCATCGGCATTCCGTTTGGCTTTGCGCACTTCCGTCTGGCCATGGTGTGTTTTGCGCCACTGGGCAAACGTGCGGTGGAGCTCGATTGACGCGGTAGGCGCGGCACCTGCCGTCCATGCGGGCCGGAGGTCATGTTATTCGCATCGCAGTTCCCTCCCGCCCCACTTTCACGGCTCTCTTATGCGCCTTCTCTCCTCCGCCGCCGCGCGCTTCGCAACGATATCGTGTGCGGTTGCCCTGTCGGCCGTGTTCGCAAGCACAGCGGACGCGCAAGCCGGCGCACAAGCCGGCGCACGACGCGCCGCGCCCAGCACACGTGGGATCGCCGAGGTCTCACTCACGTTGGTTGACACGGCCGCTCAGCGCGCGGCTGGGAAACCCGCGCTTGTCCGCATCGACTACGGCCAACCGCACCTGCGTGGTCGTCGTATCAACACCGACAGCCTTGTTCCGTGGGACAAGGTGTGGCGTCTTGGCGCCAACGGTGCCACCATCCTCACCTCGGATGTGGATCTGACCATCGGCGGCAAAAACGTCCCGAAGGGTCGGTACGTCGCGCAGGTGCTGCCGGCGAAAACGGGTTGGACGCTCATTTTGCAGCAGGAACTCACGGGCGCCGCATCGGTCAACCCGGAGACCTACGACATGAAGAAAGACTTCGCACGTATTGCGCTTACCGTGCGCACCGTGGCCGCGCCCATCGAAAGTTTTTCCATTTGGATGATTCCATCCACGGCACCGGGTGTGCAGCGTGGGGAACTGCGCATGGCGTGGGACACGACCGTCTTGAGCACCGACTGGGTGGTACGCTAGGGGTCGTTCCCCGATACGCGCCGGCGTGGGTTTTTCCGGCATCATGTGTCGTAGTGGTATCCCCCAATGCCGATACCACCTGCGCTCTCCGAATCCGTCCTGACCGCTATCTACCGCGACACGATCGGCCCGCTCTATGGCTACGTGTCGCGGAAGTGCGGCGGGCAGCGCCAACTCGCGGAAGACGTGACGCAGGAAGCCTGGCTGCGGGCGGTACGCGAATGGACGCGAACCGGACTGCCCGACCGACCACTGGCCTGGCTTACCACGGTCGCACGTAATCTGCTGCTGAATCAGTTGCGACAGCGCGAGCATCTTTCGCTCGACGACATGCCGCCCTCGGCGGTGCTTGCCGCCTTCGACCACGATGTCGCCGCAGACTCGGCCGACGTCGCCGCCATCGTGCAACACGCGCTGTCGCGACTTCCTCCCGACGATGCGCAGCTGCTCGACGCCTTTCACTTCGAACGCTGTCGCGTGGCGCGACTGGCCGAGCAACTCGGCACCAGCGAGCGCGCCGTCGAAGGTCGATTGCGCCGCGCACGGGAGCGACTGCGCCGTGAAATCGAAATCATGATGGCCACGCCCAACGGAGACTTCGCATGAACACACCAGAGACTTTGCGCGATGAGCGGCACGAACCGTCGGCGGCGTTTGTCTCGTCGCTGGAGCGTGAGATTGTGCGCACGTACCGCGAGCAATCGCGCTCACCGGTTGTCGGTGTCAGCCGCTGGGGCTCGCGTTTGCGCGCCGCCTCGCTGCTGATGACGGGACTGGTGCTTGGCGCTGGCGCGCCGCTGGCCTCCGCGCAGGTGCAGGCGTCACAACTGCGCACACAATTGGAGCGCGCGGCGGAGGTGGATCGTCAACTGGCGGCTGCCCGACTCGCGCTGGCGCAGGCGAGTCATGAGACAACGCGGCAGGCATACGACGCTGGCGCCTTGTCCAAACAATCGCTGCTCGAGTCGGCCGCCGAGATCCGGATGGCCGAAATGCGCATCGCACGGCTCAATCTGGACATCGCCGAGATTCGCGCGTCGGCCGCAGCACCGCGTGATGAGTTGTGGGCACCGCTGGTGCGTGACCGTGATTTTGTGAAGGAACGGCTGCAACTGAGCGCGGCGGCGGCGCAGGAGCGGCTCACGCAATCAGAGTCTGCGCTGGCCGACGTGGAACGGAGCGCCAGCATCGGCGCCAGCACCGCGAGATCCTTGAGCGAATCGAGTGCCGTGGTCGCCAATGCGACGCGGGAGTTTCAGGTGCTCGCGCAGAAGCTTTTGCTGCGCGAACGTTTCGTGAAAGAAGGGCTGCAGCCCGAAGCGCTGGCGCGATTGGTGCAGCGCGCTGAGCTGATGGCAGAAGTGACGCGGGTGCGACGGTTGATCGCACTCACGACGTCGCGACTGGCGCTGGTCAAGGATCGATTCGCCGTGGGCATGAGTACGGCGATCGATGTCAAACGGGCCGAGGTGGAGCTGCTGGAGTTGCAGGCGGAGCAGGCGCGGCTGGGGCTGCAGTTGCAGCAGTTGGGAGGGCGGGAGCAGTAGCGCCCCCTCCCGTTCGCCGCCACTACGGCGCGCCTAGCGCCTCGTGAAAGTACGCTGCCACATCGATGCGCAGTGCCGATGCCGCGCCTGTCGGCTGCCATTCCAGCATCGACGCGGCGATGAGATCGTAAGCGTCACCCTTCACCACGCAAATGCTCCGGCTCCAGCGGTCTACCATCCAGTATTCCACGACACCAATACGCTGGTAAAACCGTCGCTTGTGATCCTGGTCGCGGCGTCTCGTGGTCTGCGAGAGAATCTCGACCACCAGCGACGGGGTCGGCATCTGCTCCCATGTCTCGGGCACCGTGGAGACGTGGGGGCGCACCATCAAATCCGGTTCCACTTCGGATCCATTCGTTCGGACGACCGCACGCGGCGTGTAGATGTCGCCTAGGCGCTCCTTGCGCACGTACGGCAAGAGGATGCTATACAACACCGACGAGAGTCGTTCATGCGCCGGCGAGGGGGCCGGCGTCACAAAGAGCTCGCCTTCGACAAGCTCGTACTTGTTGCCGTCGTCCGGGAGCCGATCGAGTTCGGCCAGCGTCCACGCGCGCGTTGCGAGTGCCATGAGCATGATCCCAGTGTCCTCGGCGAATGGGGTTGGCTGCGCATCCGTCGAACATGTGGCCGCTCGCCGTTGTGACCATCACCCTTCCCACTCGCCTCGTACCGTTGTATCGCGAATAGCCGGACGGTACGCTCGGCGACGGTGCCGAGTCAAGACGGTCGCGCGACTGGCGTTGGCGCGGTCGTCGGGTGATGCGAGAGGAGGGGGGCGCGAGGACGGACTGTACTACAGTTGTCAGTTTTTCAGTGGTCGGGCAACAGCTGAGTTCTGGGTTCTCAGTGCGAGTGATCAGTGGTCAGTTTCAACTGAGAACCCATGACTTAGACTGAAGACCCATGACTTAGCAGTTGTCCGACCACTGAAAAACTGACAACTGATAGGTTTTCGGTCTTCAGTCTTCAGTCTTCAGTTTGCAGTTTTCGGTTCACGGCACAATCTTCCCGCCCACCACCGTTACCCCATCCCCGAACGTCCCCGCCAGCAGTACCATCATCTTCGTCGCGGGCAACGCGCTCGGCCAATCCGCCCATTCCGTCAGCGTGTGCTGATTGCCGCCGTACGAACGGCCAATCGCGATGCTGGGGATCTTCCGCACCACGCCCATGTTCGCGTCCGTGCTGCCCGTAGCCACGGCCTCAGCCGCGCCCGGCATCCCGAATGTGATCCCAAGCTGCTTCTGAATGTCGATCGCCGTCTGCACCAGTGGATGGTTGCGCGCGCCCTCCAGCATCGCCGTCGTGCCGCCAGCGAGATTGCGCGTATCGGTTTCCACGCGCAGTCCCACCTTCTCTTTCGCAGCAGCATCAGCGACGATCTTGCCGATGGTTTTGTCGAGTGAGTCCAAGAGAATTGGATTGGGTGAGCGCAGGTCGACGGTGAAATACAATTCCTGCGGAATGCCGTTGAAGATCACGCCGCCGTGCACCTGGCCCACGTTGATCACCGCCCCTTCGGGCAACGGACCATACTGCAGCTTGTAGATGTTGTCGATCGCCGCGCTCAGCGCCTTGACCGGCGTTGGCTTTCCACGTGACAGCACCGTGTGTGAGCCGGGGCTCGTGAAGACGTACTTGGTCCAGTAGATGCCGAGTGCACCATAGGCGATCGGGCCCAATCCTCCGTCGAGACCGATGAGCAGATCCGGCTTGGGGTTGTGATTGAGCCAGTAGTCCATGCCCTTGAGACCTACCTCTTCCTGCACCGTCGCCACGAACACCAGGTCTCCCTTGGTGCTCACCTTGGCGGCGTTGAGTGCACGAATTGCCGCGAGCATGTTGGACACCGACGCGCTGTTGTCGAAGATGCCCGGCGCGTGCAGCGTGTCGCCGGCGCGGCGCACTTTGAGATTCGTTTCGGGCGCATGCACGATGTCGAGATGTGCCGCAAACACGATGGTCGGTCCACCGCCGGTACCTTTGCGCCGACCGGTCACGTTGCCGATCGAGTCCGTTGTCACCACCAGGCGCTCGGCGATCATCGCTTTGCGCACATAGTCCGCGCGCTGCTTTTCCATCCCCGACTTGCCCGGCATCTGCGCGATCAGAATCCACTCGTCCACTTGTTTGGAGAACCCGCGCTCCAGCACGCCCATCGCCGTCTTGATGTCGGGGCGATTCATGATGGCCGGATTCCACGACGTGGGGTGCGCGGACTGCGCGTGCGCCGGCATCACCGAAATCACGCTGATGGCAGCGAGCAGGGCGCACAGGGCTGAAACGCGGGCAATCGGCGAAATACGAACGCGACGGATCATGGCGTGAGCGGGGGCTGAGTGAGCACAGCGGTGCACGGTCGAATGCTACCGAGGTCACTGGCGCCGTCAAGACGAACAGGACCGACCGTGTCTGGACCGCGTCCACGCGTGCGAGGCCGCCTCCTGTGCCCGGATCGACGTACCGTTGGCCTCGTGCCCGGGATGATTCGGCATCACTTTTGTGGTCTGTATTCCAACCCCAGCCCTTTCACGTCTCATGGTTCTCACCAAAGCCGAGCTGATCACCGCGCTCCAGAACGAAGTCCGCATCCTGCTCCACCTTGCCGGCAAGTTCGAGCCCGCATCGCTGGACTATCGCCCCACGCCCAAGCAGCGCAGCGGGCTCGAGCTGCTGCAGTATCTCACATACATGGGCCCCTGCATCACGCGTGACACGCTGGCCGGCGAATTCGATCCCGTCACGTGGACCGCGTACGAAAACGCGGCGGCAGCACGCGACTTTGAGGCAACGGTCGCTGAGCTCGAGAAACAGTCGGACCTCTACGCCACGATCCTCGGCGACGTCCCCGACGAGCACTTTCGCACGGAAGCCGAAATGTTCGGTCAGACGGCCACGCGCGGCGTGCTGCTGGTGAGCAACGTGCTGAGTGGGTACGCGGCCTACCGCACGCAACTGTTTCTCTATCTCAAGAGCTGTGGCCGGACCGAGCTGGATACCTGGAATCTGTGGGCGGGGATGGACGCGCCGGCGCAGGCGTAGGCTGCCGCTTCCGGTCAGAGCGTGGTTCTGAAGGGGCCCGTCAGCAGGTTCGCTGACCGGGCCCCTTCTGTTGCCTTGCGGGCACCGAGCGTGGGGCCGCATCTTCTCTGCTCCTGCCGAGGTTCGCCTCTTCGCCACTCCCGAGGGTGCGCATGCGCGTGTTCGTTGCGCTGTCGTTGTTGATGGGCGCTGTGCTGGCGCCATCCAAACCTGCCCCACCTCGCGAACCGATTCGCGCACCATTTCGCGCCCCGACGCGCCATGCGGTCCGGCCGACGACCGCCGAACTCAATGGCGTTGTCAAACAGTACTGCGGCAAGTGCCACAACCCCACCATGCGGCGCGGCAACTTGTCGCTCGACGCCTTCGACGTGGGTCGCGCGCCACTCAAGGCCGATGTCTCCGAAAAGATCGTTGCCAAGCTGCGCCTGGGGATGATGCCGCCGTCGGGCTCGGCGCGCCCCTCGGCTGATACCGTCGACGCACTGGTGGCGCTGCTCGAACGTCAGCTCGACTCAGCGGCCGCGGCCAACCCCAATCCCGGTCGGCGCACCTTTCAGCGACTCAATCGCGCCGAATATCAGTCGTCCGTTCGGGCGCTGCTCGGCCTCGACATCGACGCGGCCAGCTATCTGCCGCCTGATACCAAAAGCGAGAATTTCGACAACATCGCCGACGTGCAGATGTTGTCGCCCACGCTGCTTGATGGGTACCTGCGTGCCGCGAGTGACATCAGTTGGCTGGCGCTTGGCAATGCCAACGCGACGCCACTCTCGCAGACGTACACCATGCCCAAGCTGGCCTCACAGTTGGAGCATGTCGATGGGGCGCCGTTTGGCACGCGCGGTGGCATGTCGGTACTGCACACGTTTCCGGCAGATGGCGACTATCGGTTTGACGTGAACTTCTTTCACGAAACGACCGGAGCCTTTGCCGGCGGACTCGCGCGCGGTGAACGCATCGAGATTTCGATGGACGGCGAACGCCTCGCGCTGCTCAACATCGACCGCTTCATGACGGCGTCCGATCCAAACGGCGTGGGGATGTCCACCGAACCGGTGCGGATCTCGGCGGGCACACACCGCATCTCGGCGGCCTTCATTCCGCCGTCGTTTCAGGGCGTGGCGCAGGATCTCATCTCGCCGCTCAAGTACTCGCTGAGCAGCACATCCAACGCCACAGCGTACGGCTTCTCACAGGTGCCGCACCTTCGCGAGTTCACGGTCAAAGGGCCGCTCAAGGTGTTGGGTGTCTCCGAAACGGCCACCCGCCGTCGCGTATTCTCGTGCCGACCAGCGACCGCGGCGGCCTCGCGGCCGTGCGCAGAGTCCATCATCAATCGGCTCGGCGTCGAGGCGTACCGACGCCCGCTGACGGCCGATGACCGGAGCGGGCTACTGTCGCTGTACGACGCTGGTAGCGCCAACGGCGCGGGCTTCGAAGCGGGTGTGCGCTCGATGCTGGAAGGGTTGCTGGCGAGCCCCGACTTTGTCTTTCGCTTTGAACGCGCGCCGTCCAACGCGACACCGGGCACCACGTATCGACTGCGCGACCTCGACCTCGCGTCGCGCCTGGCCTTCTTCCTGTGG
>JAGNMU010000412.1 GCA_017991005.1 Gemmatimonadaceae bacterium
TGTTCGCACCGCTCATCGACCACGCCGTGGTCCGCGCCAACATCCGCCGGAGGGCCGCCCGCTATGTTCGCTCTTCGACGTGATTCGGTGGCGTACACGGTGGGCTTTGCCGCCGTCGTGTGTCTGGTCTGCGCGATTCCCATTGCGGGAGCCGCCGTGTTGTTGCGACCCACACAGGCCGAGAATCAACGCGTCGACCGTCTCAGCAAGGTGCTCGGCGTGGCGGGCTTGATGTCCGGCACCGACGAGCTGTCGCGCAGCGAGATTCTCGAGCGCTTCCAGGCGAATATCACCCCGCGCGTGGTCGACCTGCGGTCGGGCGCGTACGTGGATAGCGTGGACGCCAACAGCTACGACCAGCGGGCCGCCTCGCGCGACCCGGCGCAGAGTGATCCGGCCGAGGAAAACGACGCGCGTGTGTTGCGTGTGCCACGAATGGGGCTCGTGTACGAAGTCAAAGACCGTGGGGCGGTGAAGCTGCTGATCATCCCCATCCAGGGGTACGGACTCTGGTCCACGATGTACGGCTACATTGCCCTCGAGGCCAATGCGAACACGGTTTCGGGCATCACGTTCTACGAACACGGCGAAACCCCAGGCCTTGGCGGCGAGATTGAAAACCCGCGCTGGCAGGCGCAGTGGAAGGGGCGCGTCGTGTATGATGACAGCGGCACGGTGACGGTGCGTGTGGTGAAAGGCGCCACGGGTCCCGCCACCACCGATCCGCATCGCATTGAGGGCATTTCCGGCGCGACCATCACCTCACGCGGCGTGTCGAACACCGTGCACTTCTGGCTTGGCCCTGACGGTTTTGGCAAGTATCTCGAGCGCTTTCGCACCTCGCACGGCGAGAAGACCTCATGATGTTCGACAAGAAGACACGAGCCACCCTTCTCGATCCGCTCATCGACGAGAATCCGATTGGCCGACAGGTGCTGGGCATCTGCTCGGCGTTGGCCGTGACCACGATGCTTTCGACGTCGATGGTCATGGCGCTGGCCGTGACCGGCGTGTTGATCGCCAGTAACGTGTCGATCAGCCTCATACGCAACTGGATTCCGTCGAGCATCCGCATCATCGTCCAACTCACCATCATTTCCTCCATGGTGATTGTGACCGACCAGTTGCTCAAAGCCTATTCGTACACCGTCTCCAAGCAGCTCTCGGTGTTTGTCGGGCTGATCATCACCAACTGCATTCTGATGGGCCGAGCGGAAGCCTTTGCCATGCAGAACGGTCCCAAGGCCAGCTTTTTTGATGCCGTGGGAAATGGCGGCGGATACAGTATCGTGCTGCTGTTGGTGGCCGCGATTCGCGAGTTGCTCGGTTCGGGACGCTTTTTCGGCATGAAGGTGCTTCCTCTGGTCACCGACGGCGGCTGGTATCAACCCAACGGGCTGATGGTATTGTCGCCGGCCGCATTCTTTTTGATCGGTGGGCTGATCTGGGCGCTCCGCACATGGAAGCCGGCGCAACGCGAGCACGAAGCTACGGTGCACATCGAATCGCCGGCGCATGATGTCCCCGCGGCCAACGCCGACGACGCCGCGCGCAAGCGGGCGGCCTGAGAGGCCACGAGACATGCTTCAGCACTATCTCAGCCTGTTCGTGAAGAGCGTGTTCGTCGAGAACATGGCGCTGTCGTTCTTTCTTGGCATGTGCTCCCTGCTGGCCGTGTCCAAGAAAGTGTCCAACGCCGTTGGCCTGGGTATCGCGGTCACGTTCGTGCTTGGCATCACGGTGCCACTCAACAACGTCCTGCTGCACACGGTCTTGCGCGACGGCGCGTTGGCGTGGCTGCATCCGGCGTTGGCCACGGTCGACCTGTCGTTTCTTGTGTTCCTGAGCTTCATCGGCACGATTGCCGCGCTCACACAGATCGTGGAGATGGCGGTCGAGCGGTTTGCCCCTGCCCTCTACGGCGCGTTGGGCGTGTTCCTGCCACTCATCGCCGTGAACTGCGCGATTCTGGGTGGCAGCCTGTTCATGGATCAGCGCGACTACAACCTGGCCGAAAGCACGGTGTATGGCGTCGGCTCGGGTATTGGATGGCTGCTGGCCATCGTCGCGCTGGCCGCCGTGCGCGAGAAGCTGCGCTATTCCAATCCGCCGGTGGCGCTACGCGGGTTGGGGCTGACGTTCATGGTGACGGGGCTGCTGGCCATCTGCTTCATGGCGTTCGCCGGGATCCAGCTCTGAGATGACGACATGCTGACCATCGTGGTGGGTGTCACCGTCTTCGTGGTGCTGGTGCTGCTGATGGTGAGCGTGCTCATGGGCGCCAAGGCGCGCCTCGTGCAAAGCGGCGAGGTGCTGATCGTCGTGAACGACGACCCGGCCAAGTCGCTGCACGTCAAAGCCGGCGGCACGCTGCTCAGTACCCTCGCCGAACAGAAGATCTTTGTCCCGTCCGCATGCGGCGGCAAGGGATCATGCGGCGTATGCAAAGTGGAAGTGCACGAGGGCGGCGGGTCGTTGCTGCCTACGGAATCGGGATTGGTCACGCGCGGCGAGGCGCGGGGTGGCGTGCGCTTGTCCTGTCAGGTCAAGGTCAAGCAGAACATGAAGATTCACCTCGACGAGGCGATCTTCGGGGTACGGAAATGGCATTGCCGCGTGCGATCCAACAACAACGTGGCCACGTTCATCAAGGAATTGGTGCTGGAGCTGCCGCCCGGTGAAGCCGTACCGTTTCGGGCCGGTGGGTATATCCAGATCGAGTGTCCGCCGCACACGGTGCACTACCGCGATTTTGATATCGGTGCGGAGTATCGTGAAGACTGGGACACGTTCAAGCTGTGGGACCTGACGTCAACCAGCACGGAAGCGGTGTCTCGTGCCTATTCCATGGCGAACTTTCCGCTGGAGAGTGACATCATCATGCTGAACGTGCGCGTGGCCACGCCGCCACCGCGCACGATGGGCATCACCGCCGGCATCATGTCGTCGTACATCTTCAATCTCAAGCCGGGCGACGAGGTGGTGATCTCGGGCCCCTTCGGCGAGTTCTTTGCCAAGGACACGCAGAACGAGATGTGCTTCATTGGCGGTGGCGCGGGCATGGCGCCAATGCGATCGCATATCTACGACTTGTTTCGCAGGGTGCACAGCGATCGGAAGGTCACGTTCTGGTATGGTGCGCGTTCATTGAAGGAAGCGTTCTACGTCGAGGACTTTGACGCGATCCAGCGCGAGAATCCGAACTTCTCCTGGCATCTGGCACTGTCCGAACCCAAGCCAGAAGACCACTGGACCGGCGCCACCGGATTCATTCATCAGGTGCTGCTGCGCGACTACCTGTCGAAGCATCCGTCGCCAGAGGACGTTGAGTACTATCTCTGTGGACCGCCCATGATGCTCAAAGCGTGCATGGGCATGCTGGAGAATCTGGGCGTGCCGCGCGAGAACGTCGCGTTCGACGACTTCGGCTGACAAGGCGTCGATGATGGCCGCGCGCGCGACGTTCAGCATTTCGCAGGCGTCCTGGCGGTGGTGGGTGACGTTGCTCGCGCTCGTGGGTGCCACGTGGTACGTGTATCGAACCCGCGATCGGATCGAGCCCACCGTCGCGCGCTTCGGGGGCCCTGCGCAGGGTTCAACCTACAGCGTCGTGTTGAATGGTCCGCGACCGGACTCAGTAGTGGCGTCGCTGCAGTTTGCGGTCGACTCGCTGCTGGCTGCGGTTGACGCGCAGATGTCCACCTACGATTCCACCTCGGAGCTGTCGCGGCTCAACCGCAACACCTCGCCATCACCGGTGGCAATTTCGGCGCCGCTGGCCGAGGTGCTGCGACAGTCTGTGGACGTGTCGCAGGCGTCGGGTGGCGCGTTTGACGTCACGGTGGGTCCGCTGGTGGATGCGTGGGGGTTTGGTCCTGCGGGCGTGCTCAGCCGAGCGCCGGACAGCACAGCGCTCGCGTCACTGCGGGCGCGCGTCGGATGGCAGAAGCTGCGACTGGACGGTCAGTCGCTCACCAAAACCCACCCGCATCTCGAGATCGATCTCTCGGCCATCGCGCAGGGTTTTACGGTCGATCTGGTCTCGGCGCTGCTGTTGTCTCGCGGCGAAGCGAATCACTTCGTGGAAGTCGGCGGCGAAGTACGCGCCCGGGGACGCAACGCGCAGGGACAGCCATTTCGTGTGGGAATCGAACAGCCGGACGTCGATCAGCGCCGCGTGCGATTGGTGGTCGGACTGGCCGACCGGGCGTTGGCGACGTCAGGCAACTATCGCGATTTTCACGATGTGGACGGTGTGCGGTACGTGCATACCATTGATCCCTCTACGGGGAGACCGGTGCAGCAT
>JAGNMU010000413.1 GCA_017991005.1 Gemmatimonadaceae bacterium
GTAAACCACACGGCCACACGGTCCGCCGTGCGCTGCAGCGGGCTTTTGCTGGCCTGTGCTGAGCGAACGAGCTCGACGATGCGGGCATACTGACTGTCCTTCGAGGCCCGGAGCGCGCGAACGGTCAGCACCCCTTCCTGATTGACACTGCCGGAGAGCAGCGGCGTGCCGACGACGGCGGTGATCGGTATTGGTTCGCCGGTAATGCGCGACGTATCCACATGTGAGGTGCCCGACACCACCTGCGCGTCACACGGTACCAGCTCTCCGGGACGCACCAGCAGCAGATCGCCCGGGGCGGCGTCGCCGGCGTCGATGTCCGACACCACCGAGCCGACAACGCGATGTGCGTGACGCGGGGCATCGGCTTCCAGCGCCGCGACGGCACCGCTGGCCCGGGCGACCGCGTACGTCTCGAGTGCCTCACCACCGGTTTGCATCAACACCACCACCAGCCCGGCGAGCGGTTGCTGAAGGCCAATGGCGCCGGCGATGGCCAGCATCGCCACCACATCCGATGCAAATTCCCCGTGCAGCATGCCGCGGAGCGTTTTCCAGCTGACCGGCACACCTGTCAGGATCAGACCGACATACCAGATGCGATCCCGCCACACGGCGCCGTCAGCGAGGCCGCTGACGGCCGCTCCGGCAACCAGAAATACCAACGCGGCGACGGGCATCTTCGGGACTGAAAATGATGGCATTCCGGAGAATACGCTCGGAACGTGAGCGCGGCATGAATACGTTGAAAGCGTGTCGTCCGATGCTTCTGGTTTCGTCGCGATTTCGGGTGTACACTCGAAATCTCACCTTCGCATGAGTTTTCGTGCCAACATCGCATCACTCTCTCGCTGCGCTCGCAGCGATCGTTGACATCGCCGCCGACGCGATCATCGCGCTCGATGACGCATTCAAGATCGTGCGCTTCAACCGCGGCGCGGAACAGACCTTTGGCTGGACAGAAGCCGAGATGATCGGCCAGCCTTTGGATCGATTGCTCCCCATGGTCACACGCGCCGTGCATCGCGGACATGTGCGCACCTTTGCCGAAGGGCAGCTTGACGCGCGGCGTATGGCGGAGCGACGGGAGATCTCCGGCTTGCGTCGCAGCGGTGAGGAATTCCCGGCCGAAGCGTCGATCGCACGCGTCACGATCGATGGTGAGCGCACGTTCATGGTGACCCTGCGCGATGTGAGCGAACGCCGTCGATTTGAGGAGCGCCAGCATCTGCTTGCGACCGCCGGCTGGGTGCTGGCGTCGTCACTGGATGTGGAGTCGACCATGGCCACGGTAACCGAGCTGGCGGTGCCATTGCTCGGCGAATGGAGCATGCTCGAACTGCTGACGCCGGACGGGAATATCCGCCGCGCGGCGGCCGCGCACTCGGATCCCATGCGACTCGAAACCACCAGCGCACTGGTCTCGCGAACACCGCTGGTGGTGAGTGCCGATCCACCCACCCATAGCGGAGGGCGCGCGGCACACGAGGCCGAGGCGCAGCGCATCACCGACATGGAGCAGTGGCTGACTGCCAACTTTCCCGACGCCGCTGATCGCGCCAGCGTCGAAACGCTCGGCGCATCGGCGGTGCTGTTGGTGCCCCTGCGTGCCGGTGGGCGTGCCATCGGTGCGTTGCACTTGGTCAGGACACGTCCCGGAGCTCGGCACGCACTGGAAGAATCGCAGGTGGCCGATCAGTACGCCGGCCTTGCGGCGTTGGCCCTCGAAAACGCGCGACTGTATCAGGAGTCTCGGCAGGCCGTTCGTGAACGCGATGACATGCTGGCCATCGTGTCGCACGATTTGCGCAATCCGGTCAATGCGATTGTGTTGTTGACCGGCGCGGCGCTGGAGCGCGATCGTGATGCGAAGGCGCTGCTCGATCACGAAGAGGTCGACAGCATTCGCGCCGCGGCACGTCAGGCGGACGGACTCATTCAGGATCTGCAGGATGTCTCGCGCATCTCTGCTGGGCGCCTGCGGGTGGAACAGCGTCGGATGTCGATTCTCGAAGTGGTGGAAGAAGCGGCGGATCTGTTCGAGCATTCCATGACGAACGCCGGTGTGCATTTCACTCGCTCGCTCGACCCCGACGCGCCCTCACTGGTGGCGGATCGCGGGCGCATCCTGCAGGTGTTGTCCAATCTCCTTGCCAACGCCGTACGCTTTACGCCCACCGACGGTCACGTGGCGTTGACGCTCGCGGTGATCGACGGCATGGTGCGCATTGCTGTGCGCGACTCGGGCCCCGGCGTTTCACCCGACGATGTGCCGCGCCTGTTTGAACGGTACTGGCAGGCGCCGCGACTCTTGCGCGCCGGGTCGGGTCTTGGATTGTACATCGCCAAGGGTATTGTCGAGGCGCATGGCGGGGAGATCGGCGTGGTGAGCGAGCCGGGGCAGGGAAGCGAATTCTGGTTCACGCTCCCCATTCCCAAGCCTGTCAAGTAACGCGACCGCGCGCTGTACGCCGTGCAACGCCGTGCACCGCCAATGAACGCTAGCGCGGTGGAATCGCCATCAGCTCGAGCGGCACCGGGGACACACGGCCAGTGTCGAGATCGTAGACGCCTCCTGCGATGAGCAGCGTCCCTTCGGCCAGTCGTGTGGCGATGATCGGTGACGCGTCGAGCAGCACCTCGGCCTGAATCTGTACGTTGCGCGCGATCGCGGCGGCGAGGTCGCCCTTGGCGTCGGTGACCGCGCGTTGGATGTGGCCGAAGAGCATGCCGATATGCCCTGGCGCATCACTGCCACTGACGGTGGCCGACACGGCGCCGCAGCGTGAGTGACCAAGGATGTACAGGACTTCGGCCCCTAGCACCTCGGTGCCGAACTCCAGGCTGGCAATGATGGCCGGGTCCGCGACGTTCCCGGCGATGCGCGTGACAAAGACATCGCCAAAACCTTGATCAAAGATGATCTCGATCGGGACGCGGGAGTCTGCGCAGCCAAGAAACGCCGCGAGTGGCTTCTGGTTGTATGCCACCGCTTTCAGCCGGCTCACGTCGCGATGCGCGGCATCCGTGGTACCGCGCACGAACCGGTCATTGCCCTCGTACAGCGATTGCAGCGCGAGCGGCGGCGTACGTGGGGATGGGTGCCGGATGGACATCCGCGAAAGATGCCCTATGCACAAGCGTCATCAAAATCGATTGTTCGTATCAAACAAATAGAAAAACTCTATGAAATCGAAAAGGCAAAAAAAACCGCCGGACGTGATGTCCGGCGGTCACTGCGGAGATGCGTCCCGAAAAAGCCTCAGTGCTTGGCCGCCGCGGGTGCGTTCTCTGTCGCCGCTCCGCCAGCCGAATCAGCCTTTGCCGACTCACCGGCCGGCGCGGCATGTTCTTCACCGGCAGCCGGCGTGTGCTCCTTCGCAGCCGCGTCACGCTGATTGTAGACCTGCACGGCCATCGGGTCGCGCGGGTGCAGGTAGGTGTTCTTGTGGATGGTGTACGCCGTGAATCCAAGGGCGGCGGTCAGCGCGCACGTGGCGGCGGCAGCACCCCAGCCCAGCTTGTTCGGATCGTACGCAGCACTCATGACGAAGAACCCCATGTGAAGCAGCTGGTTGGCGCGAACAGCCAGCCAGTAGTCGAAGGCGGTTGGAAAATCCCCGTACCGGGGATCGAATCGGACCAAAGCTAAGCGACCGGTGCCGGAGCCGGAAGCGGTCGCTGAGCCGGCGGCTACTCCTCGACCCGTGGACCCACGTCCGAGGCCGGATCGAGCAGCCGCGCCGGTACAATGGACTCGGCGCCGAATCGGTTCCGGATGCGGTCCAGGGCTTTGGTCAGCGCCAGCTCCCGGGCGTCGTCGACTGGCTCATCGTCGGGCGTGGCTGGCGGCGCCTCGAACAGTGCCAGTTGCGTCGGCACCGGCGCAACCTCGTCGAAATGGGACAGTCCGATGCCGATCAGGCGGGCGCCTACGCGACGGCGTCCACGCAGCTGTGCCAGCAGCGCCTTGGCGACGGCCAGCACCGATCGCTCCGAGGCAATCGGCAGGCGAAGCGTCCGCTGAGCCGACCGCGTGCGAAAATCTGCATCGCGCAGCTTCACGGTGATCGTGCGCGCCCGTAGCGATTGTTTGCGGAGGTCTGCTGAGACGCGAACCGCCAGTCGGAGCAGCTCCCGCTCGATCAGCGCGTCGTCGTGCAAGTCGCTTGCGAAGGTCTCTTCGCGGCTGACTTGCTTCTGGGTATCGCGCGGCGACACGATGCTGTCGTCTTCACCACGCACGCGGCGATACATCCACCCGCCCGCCCG
>JAGNMU010000414.1 GCA_017991005.1 Gemmatimonadaceae bacterium
AGTGTGTGCAGCTCATCGATAAACACCACGTACAGCCCTTCGGCGGACGTGATCTCCTTGAGCACGGCCTTGAGGCGCTCTTCAAACTCGCCACGGAATTTTGCGCCGGCGATGAGCGCACCAAGATCGAGCGAGACCAGTCGCTTGTTGCGGAGCCCCTCGGGCACATCTCCGCTGATGATGCGCTGCGCCAACCCTTCGGCGATGGCGGTCTTGCCGACGCCCGGCTCACCGATCAACACCGGATTGTTCTTGGTGCGGCGCGACAGCACCTGAATGACGCGGCGGATTTCTTCGTCGCGTCCGATGACGGGATCCAGTTTCCCGCGTCGTGCGGCGTCGGTCAGATCACGCGTATACCGCTGCAGCGCCTGATACTGCCCTTCCGGCGACTGGTCGGTGACCTTGTGCGCGCCACGCACGAGCTTGAGCGCGTCGAGCAGCGCCTGACGATTGGCCCCGACGGTCGCCAGCAACCGCGAACTGTCGATGCCTTTGACGTCGGAGAGCGCGAGCAGCAGATGCTCGGTCGAGATGTACTCATCGCCAAGGAGCTTGGCTTCCTTCTCGGCCGCATCCACCACCTGCGTGAGTTCGCGGCCAAACGACGGCTGCGCGTCACTCTGCTTGGCGTATCTGGCCGCCTCCTGCTCGGCGGCCACACGCAGCGTCGTGACATTGACGCCGACGCGCTGGAGGATCGGTACGACAATGCCTTCATCCTGGGTCAGCAACGCCTGCAGGAGATGCACATCGTACACGAGAGGATTGCCCGCCTTGCGGGCAAGGGCCACGGCATCGTTGAGCGCTTCCGCGCTCTTCACGGTAAGGCGATCGGGATTGATCATGCGTGAGAACGGAGGCAATGAAGGTGCCGAGTGCAACCGGCCAGAACTGCAGGTTGATCAGACGAATTTGGGTCAATTGCGCCGTCGGCGCTGCAGGTATGGCATTCCCGACGGTCAAAAACGCAAAATGGCGCGCCGGGTCCGCTCACCCGGCGCGCCATATTGAGTTGTCTACTGCAGGTCCGTGGTGCTCACTGCGGTCTTACTTGACCAAGATCATCTTCTTTGGCGCGATTGCCACGCCATTGACCTCGAGTCGGAAGTAATACACGCCTGAAGCCGCCTCTCGACCCGTATTCAGCACCTTGCCATCCCAGAAGGCTTTGTAGCTCCCACAGGGAAGGTTGACGTTTTCCAGGGATGCTCCCCCAGACTGCACTACCGGTACTGCGACCAACTGCGAGAGCATGTTGTAGATCTTCATGCTCACCCGGTACTGCGCGCCATTGTCGGTGCACGTGGGCGGATCACCCACGGTAAACGGGATAGTGGTCTCAGGATTGAACGGATTCGGGTAGTTCTGGCCGACGGTTGCTTTCGGCTTCTTATCCCGAGTGCTCTGCGCCTGAGTTGCTCGAGGCATGAACGCAGTGAGAGCGAGCACCAGACCCAGTGCCGTCCACACACGTTTCATGTTGCTTCTCCGACTGACGAATCAGGTGGTTAGTCGAAGTCTCCTCTAAGGGTGATCGAAGGGAACCCGGTACTACAGTGGTGAAACTAGACCTCGACATTCGTGCCGTCAAGCAAATCGGCCGTCCGAAGTCGGTGGCGTAGGTCACCAATCTTTAGACGGCCAACCCCGAGAGCAGGCAACGCACCACCTTGTGGCGTCGCCGTCACGGGCCTCGTAAAGCATTTGACGGCAAAGGATTAGACATTACTACCCCGATTGGTCCGCGAACGTTCCGGCTTCCCAGTCAGCGAACGCGCGGAGCGGCCGCCCATCGGTGACGTGATGCGCCAGAAACTCGCGCAACAGCCGCTGATGAGCCCGTGCGGATTTCCGGTCGAGTTCGCCATCAGTATCGTTCAACCAGCCTCGAATGGCTCGCCGCGCGTCGGCCGGAAGCCGCCGCCCGCCGGGCGCTCGGGCGGCACATCGCGGGCAGAGTACGCCGCCGGCCCCGTGGCTGAAATAGCTGTCCTCGCCATCCGCCATGGCCTCGTGACACTCGGCGCACGCATCCAGCGCCGGCGAGAACCCCACGTCGCGCACCAGCCGCCACAGCGAACCCAGCGCCGCCGAGACGGTTCGCTCGCCGTCGGCGCCGGCAATTCTCGCGAACGCCTCCAGAAGGCCATCGTAGACGCCTGGCGCCGCCTCCTCGTGCACAACCCGCAGGGCACACTCGGCGAAGGCGGACGCTGCGCTGAATCGTTCGAGGTCAGCGGCCAGCAGCGGTTGCGACCGGGTGACGTCAAAACCCGTGAGCGTGTGCAAATCGCGCCCCGGCCGGATATCAATCTGCGCGACCCCGACGGAAAACAGATCGATGGCACTGCCAAAGCGTTTACGGGAGTTCCGCGCGCCGCGAGCGACCACCGACTGGACGCCCGCATCACGCGTCGCGAGACGCAGGATGCGGGACGATTCCAGATAGTCCGTCATGTGCAGCACGATCGCGTCGGTGCCAAGCAGGGTCATAGCTGGAGAATACCCTGCGCGGCCGCCGCCGGAGAGTGGCGTCCGTGCGCCATAACGCCGGTCAGACGAGCCAGTGGCGCCCTATCGAATCGCCAGATCGACGCCGCCCTGCCCTGCGGCGACGCGGCGAACCTCCCTGCCGTTGGTGTCGAAGACGAGCAGTGAGGTCGCGGATCCCGCCCCGGTCACAAGGCAATGCACGCGCCCCTGTGCGTCGGCGACGGCGCTGCTGCACGGTTGTTCAGCACCGGCCGTGGTGAGCAGTACTTGCCACGATCCCAGCGGCGTGGTGATGACAGAGAGATCGTCGGCGCGCAGTTTCACGATCCGATCGCGAAACGCGGTGAGGTCTTCGTACAACGAGACGTAGAGAAATCCGTCGGCACCGAGCTTGAGCCCGGCACCGTAGCTGTTGGCGGGCATCGTCCGAGTGGTTTGCACGCGGCGATTCTTGAGGTCCACCTTGGTGATGACGCCGGACGACACGAGCGTGTACGGAAACGTCGCGAAGCGTGCGTCGCCGCCCGCCGAGACATACGCGACATCGCCGGTGACGATGGCGCTCGCACTGGATCCGCGCATGCCGGTCATGACGATGGTGTCGCGCACGGACCCGCTGTTCGGAATACGGATCAACCGCACGTCGCCGCGAATCGTGTAGTCCACCGCGCAATCGGCATTCGCATCCACGACCCAGGTGGCGTTGTCGTACTGGAACAGGTCGGTCGGACACCGCCCCGCGCCGCTCAATCGCGTGCTCGTGGGCGTTGCCGTACCCGCCACCGAAACCAGCGCCACCGACCCCGAGTCGCGCAGCGCCACGCCGATCAGCGTCTGGCCGCCGCTGCCGCGCAGCAAGCGCGCTCCGCCTGGATTGCTGCGCGCCGGCATCTGCAATCGACGCATGGACCCCGCTCGGAGATCGGCAATGTAGAGCAAGTCGCCGGCCGCCCGACTCGAAACCGCCAACACCGTGTCGCGCAGCAGTTCGAATGCGCCGGCGTCAAACTCGGTGCCGGGTGCAAAGGTGATGCGTGACGAGGCCGTGCCGGTATCCGCCAACAGCGTCAGCCCGGGCTGGATGTAGCCATCGAGGACCACGATGCCTTTGGGCGTGGATGGGGTGCTGTTGGCCAGACTGTCATCACCGCACGCCGCAAGGAGTGCACACGCGGCGCCGCGTGTAAGCGCACGAGACATCACGCGGCCGATGGCGTGGCGTGACACGCGTGTGTGTTGCAATTCGTTCATGACTGGGGATGGTGGCGTAACGTGAAAGCGAGCGCCCATGTGCGCCCGGGGGAGGGGAAACCACGAACAGACTGCCAGGCGACGTTGGTCGCATTGTCGAGTGACCAGGTGACACTTGCATCCACCCGTCGCGCGCTGACCCGCTGCGGCAGATCGTGTGTGACACCAACATCGACGAGTGCCACGGCCGGCAACTCGAATGCCGGATTGCGTGGACCGGCGGTGAACGGGCGACGTCCCAGCGTGCGCGCGAGCACCGCCGCGTTCACCCCTCGGTGCGTAATGCTCCACTCGGCGCCGCTGGCTACGCGCGGCACATACGGAGTCGGAATGCGGAGAGCACCGGTGATCACCTGTGCGTCGTACCACGTCGTCCACACGGACGCGGATCCCCAGCGCGGACGCAGTCGCAGGCGCGCTTCCACTCCGCGGAGCGCCTCGCGACCTACGTTGGCGGGGCTCCATCCGAAGTTCCCTGGAAACCACACAATCGCGTCGCGTGTGTCGCGCGAGACGGCCGCCACA
>JAGNMU010000415.1 GCA_017991005.1 Gemmatimonadaceae bacterium
CGAGGGCGATACGGCGCGCGTGGCGATCGACGGCTTTCTCCGCCGTCCCGGGTCCGCCCATCTCGGCGCCATGGAGGAGAATGTCAACCTGCTACAGGATCCGCTGGTTGTTCCGCAGAGCACGATCGCCTGGCCACCGTCGGATCGGGATCGTGCGAGTCCTCTTCGACGCTCCACCATCGTGCTGCGGGCCGATCGCGCCGCCCATCTGCGCGCCGGACGCGCCACGGCCCACGTGGATGGGTACGTCTCGGTATTGTCCGGCGTCAACGCGGCCGAACTTCCGTTTGAACGCGACGCGGCCAACACCATGCGAGGGCGGAAGATCGCGCTGCTCGATTCGGTGCGCGCGCCCGGGATCACGCAGCCCGTGATGCACGTGCAGTCGATGCGAAGCGTTGACGCGCTGGGAGAAATCTCCGGCTTTCGGCGAGCGTCGCGCGCGCCATCGCTGCTCTTGCTCGATTCGGCAGCGCGTACGGCAACCGACGTTGGCGCCGTGGTCACGCATAGCGTCAACAGCCCGCCGGTGATCTTTGGTGCGAAGTGGCACCGCATGCATCTCGCCCTGCAATGGAAACCACAACCTTCAACGAGCGGCCTCCCAGACACGCCCGCAGCACCGCTTTCGTTCGGCGCGGGCACGCGGCTCGTTGTGGTGGAGTGGAATGAGCGGGCCCGTTACCAGTTTCGTACGCCTGAGCGTCGCGTGTCCGGTCTGGACTCGCTGCCGAGGGTCCCGCGATGACGCCGCTCGCCCAGATCGTGCATGTGTTCAGGAATGACCTGCGCCGCATGCAGTGGCCGCTCATCGCGTTCGCGGCTGTGCTCGGCGTGGTCGCGGCGCTCGGCGCCGACAACACGCCGCTGCTGGGCAGCGGAGCGGTACCGATGGCCGCAGTCTTCGCGGGGATGCTGCTCATGGCATTGCTGGTGCAGGACCAATCACCGTCCGCAACCGATGCGAGTTGGCGCGTGTTGCCACTCTCACCGGCTGCAGTGTTTGCGGCCAAACTGCTGGTGCTCGCGACGGTGCTCGTGATTGGTGGCGTCGCAGAATGGCTGGCCCTGGTCCGCTTCGACGTGCCCGCCGCAGATGCCGCGTCGCTCACGGCCATCACACTCTGGCCGTATCTCTACTGGCTGCTCAGCGCGGCGCTGGTGGCGTCATTCACACGGGGCATACGCGGTTTTGTTGCGGCGTTGATTCTCACACCGATCGGCCTCGTTATTGTCGGCCTGCTGTTCGAGCAAATCACCACGACGATGGGTGTGTCATTCGACTCGACGCCCGCCCACTACCGGTGGCTGTCGATCGCGGCATTGGTGGCCGCGCCGTTGGTGGTCGGCAGTGTCTACCTCCGCGTGTTGCCACTCTGGGCAACCCGGTTGCTGGCCGTGGGAACCAGCTTCGCATTGCTGGTGGCACTGGTCGGCGTCGGATCGACGGCGACGTTTGCGGACGACGGCCATGCGGTACGCACGCGCACGGCCGTGAGGTCTGGCCGTGTGGCCGGTAATGCCGTCGCGGTTCTGGATACGCTGCGACCCGCGCTGTCGGTGCGCATGCTGTCAGGCGGCGCTGATTCCGGCGACGTGGTGCTCGATGTGGCGATTGAGGCAGCACCGGATGTGGCAGCAAACGATTCCACGATCCGATCATTCCCCAGACGGAACGCCGGCGAAATTCTCGACACCGGAGCGCTGGAACTGCTTTTTCCCGACGGCAGCACCCATCACACGCCGATCGGCGAACAATTTGTCCTTGACGTGCGGATCGCTGCAGAGTTTGGTGACACCACGCCCCGTGGGACGCCGACGATGGTGACGGGAGCAAGCCGCACTGAATTTTCCGCGTCATCTACGGCCAGTGTAGAGATCGCGCGCGTCGACCCCAGTCGCGAAAGCTACGGCGGTCTGCCGGTGAGTCTTGTGCTTGCGGAACCGGCACACGTACCGGAGACACCATTGGCGTGGCCGCGCCGCGCGCCATCGCATGCGAGACTCCGAGTCGTGGGGTTGACGGTGGCTCAGCGAACGGCGCTTGCCGCCGGCACCGTCCGTGCCCGCGTGCGCGGATCAGGACGCAGTATTCCTCCGCGTGTCTCCGCACGATTCGCGGTATCGGCAAACACCAAAGGCCGAGTCGACCGGCGACCGGGACTTCGCGTCACCGTCTCCGACACCGTGCGGGCTGGCGGTGCCCGTGATGGGCCGACGGCCACGCGGGCGAAACGGCTCACCATCAGCATGATCGACGGGTTGCATGACCGACTGCAGCCCGCGCTGGGCATCGGGAACGTCTCGGCCCGCGCTGAACTGATGGTGCTCGACACGGCAGGCGGTGTGGTCGAGAGGGTTCGAGCAGGGGCCGCTTTCGGTCAGACCGGCGCGCTGCTCCTTCCCGGCATCGCCACGTGGATCGCGCGATACGTTCTGCCGATCTCTGACGATGGACGACCCTACAGCCGAACGCGTCGGACCGCGTTGGGTCCGGGCGCCGAGATCATGATGGTGTCGTGGGAGCGTGGGACAGGCCGCCGTATCGAGAGCCAACTGGCCACGGTTGGGCGGGACAGCGTGCCCCGGTAACGGCCGCTCGCGATACCAGCGCAGCGGTGAGCGCTGGCACGGCGCCACCCGCGCGCCCGTCACAGGACCGGTCGCAGTGTTACACCACGGGAAGCTGGCGCGTCTTGGCGGTAGTCCATATCCGCGCCCTTTTCCGTAGCCCCGAGTCGTGTTGCCCAGAGTCCGAGCTTCCATTGGCGCCGCGTTAGTGCTCGCGTGCGCGACCGCTGCTTCTATTCAGGCCCAGTCACCGGCGGGCGGGATTCCCACCCCGCAACAGGCCGAGGCCATGTTGCGTGCGCGTCCCGAATTGGCGGCGCAGCTCCGTCAGCGCCTGCAGGCGAGCGGGCTCGCGCCGGCGCAGGTCCGCGCGCGGCTCAAAGCCGCCGGATACCCCGAGTCGTTGCTCGACCAGGTGATGGGACCGGCCACGGGCCAGTCGGCTCCGGCTGTTGCGCCGGATTCACTGATCGGCGCGCTCCGCACGCTTGGCGTGGTCGATTCAACAGACGCGGTCGCGCTGCGACGCATGTCGCTCGGCGCCGCGGCCAACGCGCGTGCCGCGACATCCACCGATGCCTCGACCGCCGAAGTGTCGCGTGATGCGACTGGCGCTGGTGCGACGACGGTACAGTACGATCGCGACGGGCACACACTGTTTGGGCTCGATTTGTTTGCGCAAGCCACCACGCTCTTTGACGCCAACGCTGGCGGCCCGGTGGATGCGTCGTATCGACTTGGCCCCGGCGATCAGCTCGTGCTCATTCTCACCGGTGATGTCGAGGAAGCCTACACGCTCGATGTGACACGCGAAGGGTTTGTGGTGATTCCGGTAGTCGGGCAGATCCCGGTCTCGTCACTCTCGCTGGGCGATCTCGATTCCGTACTCCGGAAGCGGCTCGCGCGCGTGTATTCGGGAATCGGCAGCACGACACGATTCTCGGTGAGTGTGGCGCGGCTGCGATCGAATCAGGTGTTTGTCGTGGGCGATGTGAAGCAACCGGGCAGCTATCGCATTTCCAGCGCCGGAACGGCGCTGACCGCACTCTACGCCGCCGGCGGGCCCACCGATCGCGGTTCGATGCGTCGCATTGAGGTGCGCCGCCGCGGTGCGGCCGCCCGCACGTTCGACGTGTACAGCTACCTCGTGCGCGGTGATGCATCGGGCGATGTGCGACTCGAAAATGGCGACGTGCTGTTTGTGCCGCCGCACGGCGCGCGGGTGCGTGTGCGCGGCGGCGTCCTGCGCCCGGCCACGTACGAACTGCAGCCTGGAGAAACGCTCGACGATCTCGTCAAGGCGGCCGGCGGGTTTACCGATGACGCGTCACAGCGCGCCCTCCGCATCGAACGCATTGTGCCGGCCGCGCAGCGGACCGGAGAAGGCAACGATCGCATTGTGCTCGACCTCTCCGGCGCGAGCGCCATGACGCAGTTGTCGTCGGTGCGACTCGAGGCGGGCGACGTGGTCGAGGTTCCGCGAGTGGCTGACCGCGTGCGGCGGCGCATCACCGTGCACGGCAATGTCTGGCAGCCCGGTGCTGTGAATGCCTCGGCAAACATCGCACTCACCGAGGTGCTGCAGCGTGTGGGCGGTCTCAAGCCAGATACCTATCTGGGACGCGTGCTGATCTCGCGCCTGCGTGCCGATTCCACCCGCGAACAGTTGCACGCCAC
>JAGNMU010000416.1 GCA_017991005.1 Gemmatimonadaceae bacterium
TGCCTTTCACAAGCTGCCCTTGCTCCAGCGCGCCCTGACGGGCAAACTCTCTCTCCACATCACCGCCGCGTAAGCGGCTATTCCGAGGCACTCACCCGAATTTCAACTGAAGTCGGGACAGACCCCATCGTACCTCTCCACACCTCTCGCCCCGTTAATTCGTCGAGCGCCAGCGCATCACCGGAGCCGCGGTAGATGGAGGGTACAACAAGGTTCCCGAGCGCTGCGGACTCAAGCTCCCCAACACCTGCTGCGTTCGATTGTCGCCAAAGGATGCTCCCATCGGCGATTGCGAACGCAATGAGCTCACTGGCCGACATGAGGATGGTGTTTCCCCCGCGCACCAGCCCTCTGGGTGTTCCAGCAGGGTTGGAGGGTTGGCGCCAGACGACGGAACCATCCTTCCGGGAAAGACGACTCACTGCTCCCGTGAGATCGATGACATACAGAGCTGAATCGTCGACAGCCGGCGCTCCGATGTTGGTGATCGCTGGCTGACGCCAAAGGTCGCGACGCTCATACGCGACATCTTCCTCAAGCGGAGACAGGGTACAGCCCGACGCGATGACTGCCGTTGCGAAAAGCGCCGGGATCGTAAACGATTTCATCTTTCTTCCGCTGTCCGAGCCTATGCCCGACGTGCGCGGCGTACGCGCAGGCAAACAATTGCGGACGAGGCTCCACCCGAGAAGGAGTGATTTTCATGCGTCGTCATTAGCGTCCTCAGGCATTCTGAATGAGTTGAGACGCGATCGTCTGAGGCAATATTATGAGCGCACCAACTCTGTCAATAGATACAGGTGATTGCCGTTCTGGGGTAAGCCTCGCTCAGCGGACGAAGAGTTTGCCAATCCCCGCGACCACGAGATCGATCACCTCGCTTGATGCCGACGTCGACAACGACCTGAGCCACACGTTTTCTCGTGCTGGCGAACGGTACGACGCCAGAATGGATTCAAATGCGGCCGCCACCTCAGGGTTGCCGGACCGCTCTGGCGCCCGTTCGGCGTCGGTCAAATGCGTCAGCGCCTTTTCGACCGCAACGGGGTCCAGCACCGCGATCGCCGACCGGCAGTAGCGGCAGGCGACGTCGCGTTCCAGATCCACTACCGCACCGCAGGACGAACAGCGCACCTGTGTCACGGTGGCCTTGAGCGTCTCGATTTCCGAGGCGGACAGCGTGCGAACGAATTCCTTCTCGCGCAGGAACTGCACAAACGTCGTCAGGCGTCCGTGCCCGTCTGGACAGCGGTGATAGCGCAGCTTGTTGTGGCGCTGCAGATCGTGCGTGAGGACCAACGCCGCGCGGCACCGGGGGCAGTGCAGATGGTCCGCAAGCGGCCGTACAGGCTCGTCACGATGCTCATGAATCTTGCGGAAGAGATCGATGACCGCAGATGGAGTCAGTTGTGCACTTTCATACTGATCGAACCAGATGGCGTGACAACGCCAGCACACGTCGACATTCAGCGTGCCGTGCACCCGCCGTGCGAACGTCAGCGAGTCCATGGCCATGTCGCACCCTGGACAAGCAAGCGGTGTCGATCCGGAATGCGAGTGCGGGCTCATGGAGCTCCGGAGCGAGAAGGGCTCGACGGCCGGTGCGTGACCATCAACACATTCCCCACGGCACGCTCGCCAGTGGCATCGGACGGTGCGTTCACCAGCCGTCCGTCAATCACCATCGCCGTTGACCCACCGCCGTCGAAGTTCATCGCGTCCCACAGCCCGCGGGCGCGCAGCACGTCGGCCATCTCGACCAGTGTCATGCCGACACTGGTGGCGGACCGTCCGTCCACGGTGAACAGCCACAGATAGCGGCGATCGCGCGAGTAGCCGATCGCGCTGCGCGGATGCCGCACCTCGGCATTGCGCGAGATGGTGCCTTCGACGGTCGCCGCGTCACCGGCGACATTGACCCCGTCGCGCAGCACTTGAGGCCAGCCGCCGATCAGCAGCCTGGGGGCACCGCCTGGGAGCCGAGGCAGCGTGGTGAGGAGAATGCGGACGGTGTCGCCGTCCGCCATCGCCTGCACGGCTGCGGCGCGGGCGCCGTACGCGGCCAGGATCGCCCCGCTATCCGGGATCGCCGAACCCGACGTCAGCGACACCGCGCCACGACGAACATAGAGCGCGGTATCCCCGCGGTGACCGACGCGCGTGAGCGGCGCCTCGGCCGTCTGCCGGGTCGTGTCGCGCGGCGTGACGCGGCCAAATCGCGGCGTGTACAGCGCGCTGCCCTCCGGTGTGCCCGAGGGATTGGCATTCACCGTGATGATTGGTGTCATCACGCCACGCACAAACGCCTTGCCGTCCAGGAGGAAGCGGCCGATGGTTGGCCGGTTGTTCGTCCCCAGTGCGAACTGCACATGCACGTTGTCGTACGTGTCGAATGGCGAATCGGTGACTTTGAGCCCTTTCCACCATTCGCCGTCGATGACCTGATTGTTCTCGTTTTCCCCGCTTTTCAGATCGAAGAAGTCGGCATTGATCGCGGCGAGAACGGCCAGCTCTGGCGTGGTGCGACGGCGCGCCATCGCCGAGGGGAGCTCGCGCCCGCGCAGCGAGTCGCGGGCGTGCATGGCCTGAACCGCCACATCGGCGCGTCGCAGGTCTACGCGTACCAGGTGCATGCCCCACGGGCCACGCGGATCCTGCAGGCGCTCATACACCACGCCCCGTGCAAGCTCGCGCCGCTCGACGGACGGCGGCACGACGGGAGCGGATTGGGCCCGTAGGGGAATCACTGCCGCCAGCGCGGTGAACGCCGGTAGCATGATCAACTGCATACTCGTATAATGGCCCACCACTTTCACTCCTCCCTTCCCAGGTGGTTACCATGCACCACAGACTCGGGCGCCTGCTCACGTGCGCCGGGTTGAGCGCACTGCTCAGTGTGCCGGCGCTCGCCCAGAATACCATCACTCTCGAGGGCGGCGTCAAGGGCGATGGACAGCCCATCGCCGGCGCTCAGATCACCGTGGTGAACGTCGCCACGCGTGAAACCGCCCGTACACTCACCCGCGCCACCGGCGAATTCCGCGTCCTCGGCCTGTTCTCCGGACAGTACACGGTCAACGTACGCGCCATCGGCTATCGTCAGCGCACGGACACCGTCCAGTTGGGTCTCGGTCAGCGCGCTCGCCTCGAGTTCAATCTCGAGAAGGGTGCCGCCGAACTGGAAGCGCAGACGGTCACGGCCGAACGCGTCAAGCAGGTTGAAGTGCAGCGTATGTCGGTGTCGGCCGCCGTCATGAAGGAAGAGATCGAAAATCTGCCGCTCAACTCGCGCGGCATCATGAACCTGGCCGGTATCGCCCCAGGCATCAAAACGTACGCGCCGCAGTCAGGCCGCACGTTGCCCTCGGGTGGCGCGGCTCCCGACCTCCGCTTCTTCAACGTCTACATGGACGGCGTGGAGATGAAGAGCCTCTTCAACGGCAACATCGTCGGCCTCGGCCAGACGGGATCGCCGCTTCCGCAGGAAGGGCTCGAGCAGTTCCGCGTGTACGTCAACCCGTACGACGCGGAATACACGCGCGCCGGTTCGTATGTCATCAGCGCCGAAAGCCGTCGTGGCACGAACAACTGGCAGGGCTCGGCGTTCGGGTTCTTCCAGAACAAGTCGTTCACCGCCCGGAACGCATTCTTGCCGGCGACCTCGGCAACGCCGAATTACGGTCGGACGCAGGCCGGCTTCAACCTGCGCGGTCCGCTCGTCAAGGACAAACTCTTCTTCTCCACCAGCTACGAACTCACCTCGACGGATTTCTACCTCGATGTGAATCCGACGAGCGGCGGCGCGAAGTGGGCGCAGTACAAAGGCGCCTTCCTTGCCCCCAACAAGAATCATTCGTCGTACACGCGACTCACGTGGGTGCAAAGCCCGCGCGTGACGTACGACGCCATGCTCTCCGCGCGTTTCCTGCGCGGTGAGGGCAACTTTGGTGGACGCGTTTCGCAGGACGGCGGCATCTCGCAGAAGTACGAGATCTACACCGGACAGCTTCGCCAGCGGTATCTCTCGCAGGGCGGCAACTTCGTGAACGAAGCCAGCCTGCAGGTGGTGAACTGGAATCACAACGAAGCCCCGCTCAAGCCGGGTCCGCAGCTCACCTATCCGGGCGCCGTCTTCGGCACGGCTGGCTTCCCGCTGATCCTCAAGGAAACCCACCTCCGTGTGGTTGACCGCGCCACGTTCAACATCGACAACGGCTCGGGTTCGCA
>JAGNMU010000417.1 GCA_017991005.1 Gemmatimonadaceae bacterium
CTCGATCAAGAGCGTCAATGCGCTGTCGCACTACACTGACTGGATCATCGCGCACGTGCACACTGGCGCCCTGGGCTGGAACGGCTTCATGACGTTCGGCATGGTGTACTGGCTGCTGCCGCGCATTTTCCAGACGGAGATCTACAGCAAGCGCGCGATGGAAACGCACTTCTGGATCGCATCCATCGGCATCGTGTTGTACGTGGTCGCCATTTACGGCGCCGGCGTGACGCAGGGTCTGATGTGGCGTGCGTTCGACGAAACGGGACGTCTCGCGTATCCCGATTTCATCGAAACCGTGCTCAAGCTCATGCCGATGTACTGGATGCGCGTGGTCGGCGGTTCGCTGTATATCGTCGGCATCCTGATCTTCGGCTGGAACATCATCATGACGTGGCGTCGTCGCCCGGCCAAGTACGAAGTGCCGGTCATCGAAGCCGCGCCGCTGTCGAAGACGTATGTCCCGGCGCCGGTCACGGGTGGTGCCAAAGGCTTCACCGGTGCTGGCTGGCACCGGGCGTGGGAGCGCGCGCCGATGCTCTTCACGGTGCTCACCGTGCTCGCGGTCGTGGTCGCATCACTCTTCGAGATCATCCCGACGTTCCTGATCAAGTCGAACGTCCCGACGATCGCCTCGGTCAAGCCGTACACCCCGCTCGAACTCGCCGGTCGCGACATCTACATCGCCGAGGGGTGCTTCAACTGCCACTCGCAGATGGTGCGCCCGTTCCGGTACGAGACCGAGCGGTTCGGCGAATACTCCAAGCCGGGTGAGTCGGTCTACGATCACCCGTTCCTCTGGGGCTCGCGCCGCATCGGGCCGGATCTCGCCCGCGAAGGTGGCAAGTATCCCGACCTCTGGCACGTGCGGCACTTTGAGAATCCGCGTGCGGTCACGGCCAAGTCGATCATGCCGGCGTACGCGCAGTTCCTGACCAACACGATCAACTTCGAGCAGATCCAGTCGCGCGTGGATGCGATGACGATGCTCGGGGTACCATACGGTGACGCGGTGACGAAGGCGCCGGAGATGGCGCGTGCACAAGCCAAGTCGATCGCCGCGGCCATCAAGGAACAGGGTGGACCGGACGGACTGGAGGACAAGGAGATGGTCGCGATCGTCGCCTACATGCAGCGACTGGGCATGGACATCAAGGCGCAGAAGACGGCCGCCGCATCGGTCGCCGCACCGGTGACCGCGCCGGTTGTGGCGGCACCGGGAGGGATGCGCTGATGAAACTCTCTGACATCATGGGCAACGCCGGGCTCTCGATGTACGCCCAGGTGGCGCTGGTCATTTTCCTCGCGGTGTTCATCGCCGTGACGATCCGCACGTGGGCGCCGTCGCGTCGACGCCAAATGCAAGAGGACGCGATGTTGCCACTCAACGATGACATGCCCGCGGTTCGCGGGCGGGAGGGCTGACCGATGGCTGCAGAAGACCCGAAGTCGCCCACCGACCGCATCATGGAGCATGAGTACGACGGCATTCAGGAGTACGACAATCCGATGCCGCGTTGGTGGCTGCTCACGTTTGCCGGCACCGTGATCTTCTCGGTGATCTACTACTTCAACGTCGGTCCAGTCGGCAATGGCAAGGGACGCATCGCCGACTACGAAGCCGAGGTGCAGGCGTACGCAGCGGCGCATCCCGAACCCACCGGCGGCCCGTCCGTGGACAAGCTGATGGCGCTGGTGAGCAACACTGACGAGGTGAAAGAGGGCAAGGAGACGTACGTCAAGAACTGCGTGGCCTGTCACGGCGCGGATGGCGGCGGCCTGATCGGACCGAACTTGACGGACAGCTACTGGATTCACGGTGCTGCGCTCGACAGCGTGTATAACACCGTCGCCAACGGCGTGCTCGAGAAAGGCATGCCGCCCTGGGGCAAAGTGCTCAAGCCGCAGGATGTCGAGCGCGTAGTAGCGTACATCACGACCTTGCGGGGCACGACGCCCGCAAGTCCGAAGGCGCCACAGGGCGTACCCGTTACGCCGTAGCGGTAGCCGTTGTTTTCTCTGATCGCTGTGTAACCCCATGAGTACCATCGCACCACCGAGTGGCGGCAGAGTCCTGCCCACACTCAACGAAGACGGCACACGACGCTGGATCCGCCCGAAACCCTCGCATGGTGCATGGTGGCATCGGCGTCGCGTGGTGGCCTATGCACTGATGGCGCTGTTTTTTGCGGCGCCACATCTGCGGTTGTTCGGCAAGCCGATCTTTCTGATGGATCTGCCGCGTCGGCAGTTCACGCTCATGGGGTACACGTTTCTCCCCACGGACACCCTGCTGTTCATGTTTGTGCTTGGCAGCGGGGTGGTTGGCATCTTTCTGCTCACGGCGTTTTTTGGTCGCGCGTGGTGCGGATGGGCATGCCCGCAAACCGTGTATCTCGAGTTTCTGTTTCGCCCCATCGGCCGCTGGTTCGACGGCGGCTACACGGGCTCGCGCAATCTCGACAAACAGGGGGCGTGGTTCACCCCCAAGCGCCTGCTCAAGTACTTCACGTTCTTTCTCATGTCGGCGTTTGTGTCCCACACGTTTCTGGCGTTTTTTGTGGGCACGGAAAGTCTGTATCAATGGGTGGCGCATTCACCGGCCGCACATCCATCCGCGTTCTTCTTCGTCGTGGTGTTCACCGGTATCGTGTGGTTCAACTTCACGTATTTCCGTGAACAGACCTGCCTGATCGTGTGCCCGTACGGCCGCTGGCAGTCGGCGCTGATCGATCGTCAGTCGGTGATTGTGGCCTACGACTACAAGCGCGGCGAACCCCGTGCCCTCGGGACGGCGCATCGTGATCCCAACGCCGGTGACTGTATCAGCTGCAACGCCTGCGTACAGACGTGCCCGACCGGCATCGACATCCGCAACGGTCTGCAGATGGAGTGCGTGCACTGCACCCAGTGCATCGACGCGTGCGACGACGTGATGACGAAGATCGGCAAGCCGACCGGACTCATTCGGTATTCGTCGCAGGATGCCATCGCGGGCAAACCCATCAAGCTGCTGCGCCTGCGCACCATTCTCTATCCGGTCGTGCTGACGATCCTCCTCGGCGGATTGGTGAGCGCGCTGGTCCTGAAAGCCCCGGCCGATGTCACCGTGCTGCGCGCACTCGATGCACCGTTCACCGAAGAGGCCGACGGCCGCATCTCCAACCAGATTCGCGTCAAGGTCACCAATCGTCGCGGAACCGACGAACAGTACGCGCTGGTGATCAACGGTCTGGAAGACGCCGGTCTCAAGAAAGAAGAGGTGACCGTCGTGGCGCCGGAAAACCCGCTCATCGTCGGCGCCGGTGCGACTCGCGCTACCAGTGTGTTCATTCTGGTGCCGCGCTCCGCCTTCGTGGCGGGTGAACGGTTCATCAACCTGGTCTTTACCGACAGCAAGGGCTACACCGAAACGGTGAAGTACCGCCTGCTCGGCCCCAACGCCGGAACCACACCATGAAGCCAGGAATGGGTTGGCCCATCGGTGTCGCCGTGATTCTCGGGGCCACGGTGGCCGCGAATATCGTGGTGATGCGCCTCGCCAGCAGCGATCCCTCATTCGCGATCGAGCCGGACTACTACAAAAAAGCGGTCGCGTTCGACTCGACGATGGCGGCGGAATCGCGCAGCCTGACGCTGGGATGGACGGCGACGTCGACGATCGTGGTCAACGCGGCATCGAACAGGCCGGTGGTGTCCGTGACGCTGGTGGATTCACTCCACCAACCGATTGTCGGAGCCACCGTCAAGATCACGGCGCTTGCCAATGCGCGCGCCAACGAAGTGCTGTCGGCCACGCTGCGCGAGTCCGCGCCTGGTCAATACGACGGCACGCTGGCCGCGACCTTCGCGGGCCAGTGGGAAGTGCGCGTCGATGCGGTGCGCGGGGCGCAACACTTCACCGGCAGCACACGCACGGACGTCGCACGCGCAACCCGTGAGACCGCTCCGGCGCCGGACACGCCGCAACACGGCGGCGATCACCTGTGATTGGTGCGGCGCTCGGCATCCTGACGGCGAGCCTGCTGGGGAGCGTGCACTGCGCCGCCATGTGCGGCGGGTTCGTCTGCCTGTACGCAGGGTCGACACATGCCGAGTCGGCGCCGCTCCGATCACATGCGCTGTACAACGCCGGTCGGCTGGTGTCGTATCTGTTGCTCGGGGCCATCGCCGGCGCACTGGGCTCCGGGGTGTCGCGTTTGGGCGGCCTGGCCGGCATCGGGCA
>JAGNMU010000418.1 GCA_017991005.1 Gemmatimonadaceae bacterium
GTCCATGCCGGCAGATGTGCCGGTGCGTCCGAGAAAGCTCCGGCCGCCGCGTGGAGCAGGATGGTGAAACGGGAACCGCGTTCGAGCGAATCCACCAGCACCACGCCGCGATGTGCTTCAATCGCGCGATGCACCACGGGCAGGCCAAGTCCAGTGCCGCCCGATTTGCCGGACACAAACGGCTCGAACATCCGCGTACGAATGTCGTCGGGAATACCGGCCCCGTCGTCCGTGATCGTGATGGCCACCATCGCCGACGCGCCGGCGACCGACGTACGCTGCGCGAGGCCGCTGCTGTCATCGAGCAGCGTCGCGCGCACCGCGACATGTCCGGTTGCTCCCACGGCTTGCACCGCGTTGAGTACGAGATTGAAGATCGCGCGATGCAGCAGGTCTTCGTCTCCGTCGACGCGTGGCAGTTCGGGAGCGATATCGATTTCGAGCGCCGATCCTTCGGGGCGATCCGGGTGTGAGGCGGCCAGCGTCGCGGCGGCCGAGACGAGCGCGCCCACATCGAGCGCCTCGACACGGGTGACGCGCGCACGCGCAAAGTCCAGGAAGTCGGCCAGCAGACGGCTCAACCGATCCGCCTCGCGGACCACGAGTCCGTGGAGGATGCGCTCATCGTCGTCCACAGGCAGCGCGCTGCGCTCCCGGCGACGCGCCAACTGCTCGGTGGCGCTGCGGATCGATGCCAACGGGTTTCGAATCTCGTGCGCGAGCGACGCGCTGAGTTCTGCAACGGCCTCGAGGCGCTCGGTGCGCACATGCAGCGCCTGCAGGCGCTTGCTATCCGAGATATCCTGAAAGATCGCGGTGGCACTATGTCGAGCGCCGCCTTCAGGGGCGTCCGACACCGTGGTCGTCACCCCGATCTCGATGTCTTCGTGCTCGCGCCGGATGATCCCTTCTGCGCGCGTCGCACGTGTCCCGTCAACCGACGATTGCTCCAAGACCTGGGCCAGCTGCGGCGCCACCGCGCGAAGCGCGTCGAGGATGGGACGCCCCGTGAACATCCGCAGGTTCATCCCCAGCAGGTCACTGGCGGCGGGGTTGGCGTAGAGCAGCCGCCCATTCGTGTCGACGGTGATGATCCCGGAGCGAATGGTGCGCAGAATGTCAGCGGCCTCGAGCTGCACCTTGACCAACTGCGCCGCAAGTTCATCCCGGCCGACGCCGGCCTGCCGCAGTCGCAGCGAGACCATCCCCGATCCGAGCGCCACCACCGTAAAGACGATCAGCTGGATGGTGACGCCGATCGGCGCGACGCCAGCCTTGAGCCACAGCACATCCACGGTGTAGAGGACACACGCGCCCGCTGCGACGGCCAGACCGCCGCGAAACGGCAACAGCAGCGCCGCACTGGCAATCACCAGGATGTAGAGCGCCGTGAACTGCGAATTCCAACCGCCGGTGATGTGCACGATCGCGGTTACGATCACCAGATCGACCGCGCACTGGATACCATAGAAGATCGGCCCGTAGACGCGACGCTCGATCTCTCCGTACATCGCGGAGATCACCGTGGTCAGCGTGGCCACGGCAAACACCATGGTCGCAATCAGGGTATCATTCGGTTCAGCCCGGTTCCACACGAAGACCGCCGCCACCAGGATGGCGCAGGACAGGACGACACGTCCAAGCCAGACCCACCGCAACATGCGGCGCGGATCGAGCATCTCCTGAATGCCACCTTGTGGGTACGCGGGGGTGAATCGCACGGATGCTGGGCTGCCGGCCGACGCACGGCTGGCGCCTCGGACCGGACCGGAAAGGGTCAGGCGATGCGCCCGGAAGGCACTCTTGCAGCATGCAAGACCAGCGAAACCTGCCGATGTCTTGCAAATTGCATGAGTCCGGGCGACTCAGTACCCTGACGAATCACCAGCCAGTCCGTTTCCTTTCGGGATGATCGCCGATTCTTTGACCAGCCAACTGCCGGACGAGCTCACGTTTTCGAGTGCGTCGCTGCGACTCTTGCTGGTGTTGGTGCTGGTCCTGCTCAACGCCTTCTTCGTGGCCGCCGAGTTCGCGCTCGTCGCCGTTCGCCGCAGCCGGATCGACCAGATGGCGGCCGAAGGCGACCGATCCGCCCAGGTCGTCCAACGGGCGCTCTCCCAGTTGGACCGGTACATCTCGGGCACGCAACTCGGGATCACACTGGCGTCACTGGCGCTCGGCTGGATCGGGGAACCCGCGATCGCCGTGCTGGTCGATCGGGCGCTCCATGTGGTCGGTATCGAGCCCGCGCCCGGGGTGCTGCACACGGGAGCCGGCATCGCCGTCGCATTCCTCGTGATCACGTTCCTGCATATCGTGCTGGGCGAACTCGCGCCAAAATCGATTGCGTTGGCGACGCCGGAAGCCGTGAGCCGAGTGGTGGTTCGCCCGCTGATGCTCTTTTCGCGGGTCATGTCGCCGTTCATCGGCTTCCTGAATGGCACCGCCAACCGGCTGCTCAAGCTGCTGGGCGTTGAACCGGCGTCCGAAGGGGGACATGTCCATTCACCGGAAGAACTGCGTCTGCTGGTCATGCAGGCCCGCGCCCATGGCACCCTCGACGAGTCCGACTCGGCGATGTTGGCCGGGGTGTTTGACTTTCACAACAAGAAGGCGCTCGACGTCATGCGGCCGCGCACGGATATGGTCGCCATTGCTGAGGACGTCGAACTCGAGGAGCTCATCCAGATTCTGCGTCGCGAGCGGTACTCGCGGTATCCGGTCTATCGTGATACAGCCGATGATATCGTCGGCGTGTTCCTCGCGAAGGATTACTGGTTGCACGAAGACCCGGCACATTTCGCGTTGCGTGAGCACCTGCGCGAGCCGCTGTTTGTCCCGGCCACCCGCGCCGCCGAACGTGTGCTCGACGATTTGCGTAAAACGCGCGCGCATCTGGCGGTCGTACTCGACGAATATGGCGGCACCGCCGGCATCGTGACCATGGAAGACCTGGTCGAGGAAGTCGTGGGTGATATTGCCGACGAGTACGATCCGCTCTCGCGTGATGCCCTGCTCTTCGACGGCGTCCTGGAGCTCGCGGGCTCCATGTCTCTGGTTGATGTCCGCAGCGATCACAAGCTGCCGATCCCGGAGGGCGACTGGACCACCCTCGGCGGCTACGCCTTTGCCATGCTCGGTCGGCTACCGCGCGTCGGCGATCGAGTGACCTATCCCGGTGGTGAACTCGAGGTGGTCGCAATGGACGGCCGACGCGTCGCGGCGCTTCGCGTGCACAAACGCGCCGAACAGGCCGTGGTCTGAGATGCGGTCTGCTCTGCTGACTGCGCATCGGCGTCGCGGGGTGTGGCGATGGGATCGCCGTGTTCGTGTTGCGTGTGCGAGCTGGGCGTGCGCGCTCAGTGCCTGCACGAATGCGGACGCCAGCGCCAACCGTCGGGTGGACGCGACCGCCGCGTCGCAGGATTCACTCTGGCGCGTGGCGCCGGCCGGTGAGCCGGCTGCCTCGTTTCCGGCACCGTCCCGGCCCGTTGCGGATATCGTCGCGCCACGCTGGACCGATGAGGACGACCGTGATGATGCGGGAGAGTTCAAACGCGTGGCCAGTATCGCCGGCGTGCGCACGGGCATGCAGGTTGCGGACATCGGCGCCGGCGACGGCTACTACGTTGCACGCCTCGCTCCGATGGTGGGCGCTGGTGGTCGAGTCTACGGTCAGGACATCATCCGCGACTACCTGCACCTGCTCGATCGCCGTGTGCGCGCCGCGTCGCTCGGCAACGTCACCGTGGCACTCGGCGATCCCCACGATCCGCGCCTGCCCTCAGGCGCACTCGATATGGCGTTCATGATCCACATGTACCATGAAATCGAACAACCGTTCGGCGTGCTGTGGAATCTCGCGTCGGCCATGCGGCCGGGTGGCACGCTGGTGATTCTCGATCTCGAACGCCCGACGTTTGGACACGGGACTCCGATCGCGCTCTTGCGCTGCGAACTGACGGCGGTGGGTTACCGCGAGCGGTCAGTCACGCGCACAGGCCCCGAAGAGTACGTCGCGGTGTTTGTTGCGCCATCGAATGCCACGCGACCGTCGCCCTCCGCGCTTCGCACCGCTTTGGAACGCCGTCCGTGTCGGGCGCCGCGATGAGCGCGGAGGACGCACCACTGGAACCGCTCGGCGTCGACGTTGCCCCCGGTGTGCGCATACCGTCCACTGAACTGGTGGTGCGAGCGGTATCGGC
>JAGNMU010000419.1 GCA_017991005.1 Gemmatimonadaceae bacterium
GTACTGAGCAGCACCAACCCCAGCACGGTGCCGATGATATTGCCGTCAGTCTCGCTCAGGGTGGCAAACGCCGGAAACCCCTTGAGCATTGGGCCGGCAAAATTCGGCAGCAGGAGAACGGCTGCGCGGCCGATGCTGGTGAGCGCAGACAACGGCCCGCCGTCGACTCGAATGGTCCGCAGTCCCAGCAGTCGCTTTCCCGGTGAGGTTCCCCACCGCGACTCCGGCAGTGCACGCAGCAACAGAAACACCACACATGCGATGAGGGCCTCCCATCCTTTGTGCTTGTCTCCCCACGTCGACCCACCGATGAGCGCAATCCCGCCCTCTGCGATTGCCGACGTGAGCGTCACATCGATGATCATGGCGATGATCCGTGCAACCGGCCGCGCCGGCTCATGCTCCACGCCAGCAAGCGCATCGAGCGCCGCGCGAAACTCCGCATAGGTCGCAAACCGCTCGCCCGGCTGTCTCGCCATGGCGCGCAGCACGATCGTCGACAGCGCCTTGGGGATCTCCGGCTTGTGCGTTTCCGGAGGAACGGGTGCGCCTTGCAACACCGAGGCCAGCACCACCATTGGATTGGCGCCGGGAAACGGCAGCACGCCGGTGAGCAGGTAGTACAGCGTCGCACCCACCGAGTAGATGTCGGAGCGCACGTCGAGCGACTCGCCCAGCAGTTGCTCTGGCGGTGCGTACGCGGGCGTACCGAGGATCATGCCGGTCCGCGTCACGCGCATGTCCTCGCCGCCATCGGTCGGACGCGAGAGACCGAAGTCGCCGACTTTGACGCTGCCGTCCTGCGCGATGAAGCAGTTGGACGGCTTGATGTCGCGATGCAGGATGCCGCCGGCATGCGCCGCCTCGAGGCCGTCGATCACCTGGCCGATTACGCGCGCGGCATCGGCGGCTGGCATCGGCCCCTTGTCCCGCACCAGATCCTCGAGCGTGCCACCGGCCACGTACTCCATGGCGATGGTGGGCAAGCCGTCGATCTCCTGCGTGCCGTACACGTAGACGGTGTTCGGATGCATCAGTGTGGACGCGACGCGTCCCTCGCGCAGAAATCGCATGCGCGCCTCATCGGCATCCATGCCCGCCAGCAGCAGCTTGAGTGCCACGATGCGTCCGTCGTCGAGCGACTCGGCTTCGTACACGACACCCATGCCGCCGCGCCCCAGCTCGCGGACAATGCGATAGGTGCCGAACGTGGTGCCTGGGGTCAGCGAATCGGACTGAGACGTCATGTACGCGGAGATCGAGGACAAGCAATGGCGGCGCCGCGAGAATGTATCCGCAGGGAGGCCATTTGGCGCGTCTTGATCGTCACTGTCAGACCCCCTCCGTACGCTTCGGGTATCGGCCCGGCGCCCCGTTGTGCGGTCAGACGTGGCGCGGTCCGAGCTCACTCTTTGCGGAGGTCGTTTCATGCAGCTGTCATTGCGCACCGATCGGAGTCTGTTGCGAGCCACAGCGCGGAGTACGCGCTATCTGCAGGTCACGCTCACGGCCCCCACCGCGCCGCCGAGGGACGATTCGGGGCAGCAGGCGCGTCCGCCGGTGCATATCGGGATTGTGCTCGACCGTTCGGGTTCGATGGAAGGCGATTCGAAGTACACGCTCGCCATGGAGGCGGTGTCGCAGGCGCTCACGATGCTGGGGGCGGACGATCGCTTCACGGTCGTGGTATACGACACGGAGGTGGATGTGATCATGCCGTCTACCCTGGCGACGCCCCGTGCCAAACGCGACGCACTGCGTCGTCTGTCCGACGTGGGGCCACGCGGCGGTACCGATCTCTACTCGGGTTGGATGACGGGGGCCGCGCAGATGTTGGAGTATTTCTCGCGCGAATCGGTGAGTCGGGTGCTGCTGCTGACCGATGGCCTCGCCAATTCGGGAGTGACCGAACCGTCGGCGCTAGTGGCGGCCGGTATGGAGCTTCGGCGGCGCGGCATTGCGACGTCGACGTTTGGTGTGGGCACCGACTTTGACGAACGACTGCTGCGCGATATCGCGCACGATGCGGGCGGGCAGTTTTACTACATCGAATCACCCACGCAGATCACCGACATGCTCACGAGCGAGCTGGGTGAGGCGTTGGAGGTGGTGCATCGTGACGCGGTGCTGGAACTCGTGTTGCCGCCGGGCGCGCAGGCGGAGCTGCTCAATCGGTACCGCAATCGGTATGCGGCTGGCGACCACGAGCTGCGCATCGAACTGGGTGATCTGGTTTCGGCGCAGGAGCTGTCATTGATTGTGCGCCTGACATTCCCCGAAGACCGCGAGGGCGCCTCCACGCATGTGCGCGCCACGATTGCGGGCATCGATACGCTGACCCCGGCCGCGCACGAGACGTTGTCCTGGGTGTACGCGGGTCACTCGGCCAACGATGTGCAGCCACGTGATGTGGTGGTTGATCGTGAGGTGGCGCAGCTCTACGCGGCGCGTGCTCGTGCCGAAGCTACGGAGGCCAACCGTCGCGGTGATTTCCGTGCGGCGCGTCAGGTGCTCGAGGCTACGGCGCGACGGATTCGCCGTTATGCGCACGGTGACCCGGAGATGGTCGCGATGTGTCGGGCGCTGTTGGCCGAGGTGGAGCAGTACAGCGAGCGGGTGATGAGTCCGCGGGAGCAGAAGCAGGCGTTTTATGCGGCGGAGGTGCAGTCGACGAATCGGAGTCCGGAGGGGCGCAAGCGGCGACAGGCGCGCTGAGGGTGTTGTTCGTCTCGCTTCTTTCGTTTCTTGAGTTCTGACGTCATCGGTTGTCTTGTGGACCGATCGGGCAGAATCGAGACGTGAGAGGTCAATTGGCCTTCTCTCCTCTCGTCTCCGGCAGTCTCGGGCCACAAGACAACCGATAAGGTCAGAACTTTAGACGCTGAAGAATGTGAGACTTGGGTGTGATGGATGGCGGGGGAGATGCGCACCTCAGCGCGCGGGTCAGTCGGAGGAGCGTGTCAGTCGGATGACACGCTTCCCACGTGCCTGACTGATGGCATCGCGTAGCCCGGATACGGCAAAGCGACCTGGCCAGGTGATGACCGCCATGAAGGTGAGTATGCGATTCATGTCGTCGGACCAGCGAAACGGATGGTCGATCAGTCCGCCTGCCAGCCCGACATTGGAGTAGTCGGGTTTGGGATTGAACCAGAAGCTGACCGCGAGGTAGAGCGCAAAGACGGTCGCGCTGCCCCAGACGTTCTCCGATTGCCGAACGAAGAAGTACGAGCCCGCGAGGATCAGCGCGAGTCCGATGAGGCCGCGCACGTAAAGCACCCAGCTGCGGGCGATCATCGGGGGCGGGCCCCCGTCGTCGATGGTGCCGACGGGGCCAGGATTTCGACTTTCGAAGAACCATTCCAGGAGACTCATGCATCAAGGTACGGCGGTCGAGCCCGACCGGTTACAATCGCGCTTTCAGTGGCGTTGTAGCGACGGGTCTCCGGTCTTTGGTTTCTAGAGTTCTGACTTCATCGGTTGTCTTGGCCTGCTGCTGCCGGAGTCGAGACGACAGAGGGTCTATCGATTTCTCACGTCTCGTTTCTGCGCCATCGGGCCAAGACAACCGATGAAGTCAGAACTCTAGAAACTGAAGAATGTGAGACTTGGTCGTGGCTGCTGGTGTTGCCGCGACTGGCGTACCCTCCGTCGGCGGGAGATCTTGCAGTACTCGCCGATTGAATTCCCCACTCAGCCGGATCATTCCATGCGCGCTGCACGTCCGCTGCTGCTCGCCGCTTTCATTGCTGCTATGGATGTCTCGAACGCCGATGCCCAAGCGTCGCAGGACTGGGCCAACTTGCAGAAATACCGCGCGGCGAATGCGTCGCTGACGGCGCCAGCCAAGAACGAGGCGCGCGTGGTGTTCATGGGGAATTCGATCACCGAAGGGTGGGCGCCGCGGTTTGCCACGAGTTTTCCCGGCAAGCCGTACATCGGGCGCGGCATCAGCGGGCAGACCACGCCGCAGATGTTGCTGCGCTTTCGGCAGGATGTCATCGCGCTCCAGCCGAGCGTGGTGGTGATTCTGGCCGGTACCAATGACATCGCCGGGAACACCGGACCCTCCACGCTTGGGATGATCGAGGATAACATCGCGTCGATGGCGGAGCTGGCGCGGGCGAACGGGATTCGCGTGGTGCTGTGTTCGGTGCTGCCCGTGTACGACTATCCGTGGAAGCCGGGACTCATACCC
>JAGNMU010000420.1 GCA_017991005.1 Gemmatimonadaceae bacterium
ATCCACATCCCGGGGACGAACACGCAGAACGCGATCAGCGCCGTCGGGATGGTGAGAAAGATCGCCGGAATCATCATCGCTTCGACGACGCCGGTGATGTCGGGATCGCCGAGCGTGCCGCGAAACTGGGCCCATCCGAATGCGACGATCACCGGCATCAGCATCGCCAGCCACGCGAAGAGCCCGCTCAGCCATAGGCGGTCGGAGGCGCGTGTGCTCCCATTAGGCACGCGTGTGCTCACGCGGGGCGCCGCCACTTCAATCCGGCGAAGCGCGCGTAGTCGCTGTCGAGCGTGACCCACTCACAACCGTGTTCGATGGCCAGCGCGGCAAAGTACGCGTCGGTGATGACGTCGCCTTTGAGGTGTGCGTCACGGCACAACTGGGTGAACAGCGACCAATGCCGCTCGCCGGGCGAGACGCGCACGGCATGGCTGGGCCGCATGACGGCGTCACTGAAGGCCAGCGCCTCAGTCAGCGTATTCGGATCGCGCATGACCCGCGGGTTGGTGACGACGCGGATGAACGACGCGAGGGCGAGTTCGGACAGACCGTACGCGTTGTGCGAGCGCAGTGTGGCTTCGAGCCAGGGGCGGCAGACGGCGTGGTGCTCATGGTCGGATCGAAACGCGGCGACGAGCACGTTGACGTCAGGCAGGATCACGAAACTTCTCCCACGGATCGACGAGCGCAGCGGTCTTGATGAGGTCGACGCCCGGCATGGGGCCGCCGGCGCGGGTGGAGACGGGGAGGTCGAGCGGGGGTTGTGCGGCGCGCGACCGGGCGAGCACCTCGCGCAGTGCGTCTTCGATCACCGCCGTGAGCGTGCGGTGCGTCGCCGCCGCGTGCTTCTTCGCGTCCCGCAGCAAGTGCGGATCCAGGCGGATGGTGGTGCGCATGCATACAAGCATATGGGCCTCGCATCAATATGTCTACGCGGCGCGGATGGCGAATTCCCACTGCGCCAGCGCCGCCTGGCGTGCAGCGTCGGGGATGAGCGGAAACGTGTCGAGCAGATCCGCGAAGGCGTCGCGCGTGATGCCGTACTCGAGCGCCACCAGGGCCTGGAGCGTGGCGTCGATCTCTGCCGGCGCGCCGCCCCGCGACCGCCGGCGGCTGAGGCGGGCGATCAGACGCTGCCGGCGCGAGCCCGCAGGCCCGTGCCACGGCGGCACGGGCAGCGATTCCACGAGGCTCGTCGTGAGATGTCCGCCCATCAGCATGCGCACGATCGCGTTCAAGACATACGAGTTGAAACACGCACACAGAAAGTGCTGCTGCTCAAGTGGCACGGGCGTGCGCAGGCAGAACAGCGTGTGCGTGGTGACGACATCCGGCGGCACGATGGCCGCGATGAGGGACTGTCGATTCGAGACCGCGGAGACATCGCGGTAGGCGAGCCGCGCGCGGGCGAAGCCGCGGCCGGGTAAGGCCAGGTCTGCAGCCGACGTACTGATGCGATACCGCGGCGTCAGTATGTCTGCCACGAACGGCTGAATGTGCTTGCCCTCGACCACGGGCAACCCCCGATCGCCGAACGAGGCGCGATCGTCGGTCACGTTCAGCTCTCGACCAAACTCCACACCCCAGCCCTCGCGACTGCCGAGCGCCGGCCATCGCGCGGTCACGTGCTCGAGCAATGACAGATCACGCGGCTGGCGGATGTCGGGCCATCGCCGCGAGGGGCCGCCCGCGGTCGCGACGAGCCCCCGCGAGATGCGCATCGGATCCACGAGCCTGTCGTCGGCATCGCAGCGGCGCTCGAGTGCGCTCGCCGATGTCACGCCGCCGATCAGCGGCAGCTCGTCGGTGCGGCCGCCCGGACTCGCGATCAACGCGAGAAACCTGAGGCCGCGATGCACGGGAAAGATCGCGGCTGCGTTGTCGAGCCCCACCAGCGTCGTCACTCGACAGCGATCGAGCAGGCGCGTTCGCAAGGCCGCGGCGCCGTCGTCTGACGCGAGACCCCATGGCAGCACGAACCCCACGTGCCCGCCGATGCGCGTGAGGTCGAGCGCGCGTTCGACGAACGGCTGATACAGGTTCACGTGTCCGCGCGCGCACGACGGATATTGGCCAGAGTCGCGAATGAACCGGACCAGCTGCGCGGATTCGGCCGAGTCGCTGTGATCGGCGCGCAGCATCTCCCATGGCGGATTGCCGATGACCGCGTCGAAGCCGGCGTCGGCGCGCGGTCGTCCGTCCGCGTCGACGAACGCGTCGGCGAACTCGAGTGGCCAGTGAAAGAACCGATGCGTGGCCGCAAGTTGTTGCGCCGCGTGCAGACGCGCGGAAAGTCGCCCGGCCGGCAGCGTTGCGTCGGCTCGCAGCAGCGCGTCGATCGACGCGCGCAGTTCCGCAGCGGAGGCGGCGTTCTCGCGGGTAAACCATCGCGCGCACCAGAGATGGCCGGCGAGCTTCCAGCGCGACCACGTGGAGTCGTCGCGATTGAGTTGCGTCCACAGCGCCTCTTTGCGTCGCACGATGTCGACCGAGTCGTCGGGCTCTGCGGCCATCGCGAGCAGGGGCGCAGCCATCGCGCCGGCATCATGCTCGTAGCCCTCGTCGAAGAGCGGCATCGCCATCTGTTTGTGTCGCGTGGTGATGTGTCGAAGATCGGCGGGCCGCGCGCCCACCAGCGCGTCGCCGGTGCGCAAGCGATGGTCGAGGAACGTGAGTGGTTTGCCGCCCGAGAGGGTCGCGAGCCAGAGCGAGAGTCGCGCCAGTTGCACCGCGACAGGGTTGCGATCGACGCCGTAGAGGCAGCGCTGCGCGACGAGCCGCCGAAACTCGGCGCGCATGTCGGCGTCGATCTCGTGTTCGTGCACGCGTCCTTCGACGATCGACGCTCGCTCGTACGCGCGCGCGAGATATCGGCACGCCGCCACCAGAAACGCGCCCGATCCCATCGCGGGATCGACGACCCGCAAGCGGAGAATGTCGTCAGCGGAGGCCGCTCGTGTGAGTGGTGCGAGCGTGCGTCGCACCACAAACTCCGTCAGCGCTCGTGGGGTGTAGAACGTGCCGCTTTGCTTGCGATGCGGATGTCCAAGCACCCGCTCGTAGACCGCGCCGAGCTGCTCCACGCCCAGATCGGGATACGTGATCGTCTCGCGACCATGACGCGTGGGCCGTGTTGAGAGATGCACGAGCGTGTCGGCCACCGCGCGGTCTTCGAGACGGGCGCGCGGTCCACGCGCGCGGCTGTGACGTTCGAGCGTGGGCGCGGCAGCACGCGCGAAGAGGTGTCCGTTGAATGGCCGCACATCGATCTCTGGCGCTCGACAGCCGATGCGGAGCAGACGCGACACGGCGGCCAGGCCCGGCCAGAAGCCCGGCGTCGACGCATCCGCGCGGGCCGACTCGCACATCACGCTGACCGAGTACGACGGTCCGTACAGCGGATGCCGCCACGGCAGCAGCTCGCGCGATTCCGCGAACAACAGAAACAGGACGCGATACACGATGGCGAGTGATTCGTCGCCGACCGGTAGCACGCGCGCCAGCGCGTCGAGGCTGTGCGCGACGCCGCGCTGCAGATCTTCACGCACCGCATGCTGGAACGCCTGCGCTCGCGACAGAAAGTGCGTGAGCGTGTCGTGTGGTCGATCCGCGGTGGCGAACGCGCGCGCCTGCGTCACGGCCCAGAAGCGCTCGAAGCTTGCGTCATCGTCCATGACCTCCGGAAATGTGAACTCGAGCGCGCGTCTCGACCAGCCCGTAGCGTCGACGATGTGCAGGTAGGGCGCGGCGAGAATGAGGCACCAATCGGCGCCGCACTCGCGCGCAAATCGCGCCGCATCGCGCCACACCATCGGCGACCGGTGCGCCCACGGCGTCACGATCAGTGCAACCGGCACTGAGGTGGATGCATCGCGGTCAGCGACGTCGAGGCGCACGTGTGCGGCGCGCTCGCTGAAGTGCGCGGACGTGGCGCGAAATCCCAGTACGGCGGCGAGGGGCATCGCCGCGACATCGAACAGCGCGCGCACGCCCGTCGCGGGGCCGCAGGTGCGAGCCACGGCGCGCCACCAGTGCTGCAGTCGGCGCCGCGCCGCGTCGCGCCGGATCGGATCCGGCGCGACGACGTCGGCGAGGAGGCGGTCGGCGAGATAGCGGCTCGGAAAGAGCGAGCCGCCGATGCCGGGCAACGTGCTCCGCATCGCTCAGGCCTCCTCGTCGCGGCGCCGATGTTC
>JAGNMU010000421.1 GCA_017991005.1 Gemmatimonadaceae bacterium
AGGACATCATCGGCGCTCTCCGGGAGCAGCAGCCCGTCGGTGATCTCCGGAGCCGAGGTCGTGTCGCTCATGACGTATTCCCCGATCATGCCGTATGAGAGCGACGCGCTGGTATCGTCGGCGACGGCTGGCTCGGGTAGTTGACGCAACAGCACCATCGCCAGCGCCGCGGCCGCGATGCTGAGTGGAATGGCGATACGACCAAACCGCCCGGTCACGTCGAGCCAGGAGGATCGAGCAGCGGAGGGTGTTGAGCTCAACGTGAGATGCGCGCGCGCGGCGCGCGCCGCCAAGGCCGGTGCAGCGGCAACCAGCACGCGTTGGCGCAACGCCTCGACGGCGAGCGCGGTCGGTGGCGTTTCCATCGCTGTCAGGCGGACACGAATCTCCTGGTTGAACTCGTGTTCGTCGTGCTGCCGGTCGTCAGTCATCGCTTCTCCGAAATCGTACTCGTGCCATCGTCCCGAAACTCGTGCAAGGCCAGGCGCAGCGTGTGCCGCGCATCATGCAGGTGCCATCGTACCGTCTGCGGCGACAACTCGAGTGCCGTCGCGATATCGCTGGTGCTCCACCCATCCACTTCGTGCATCAGTACCACCTGCCGCTGCCGCTCCGAGAGTCCGGCAATGGCGCGCGTAAACCGCTCCTGAATCTCCGTGCGCTCCATTGCTTCGTCGGGCAGCGCCGTGTTGGTCGGTTCGAGTTCGGTGAGCGGCTCGTACCGACGCACTTGGCGCGTCTTTTGTTTGTTCAACCCCAGATTCACCAGCATCCGCATGAACCACGGCGCGAACGGCCGCTGGCGATCATGCTGATCCAGGCGGTCCAGCGCACGCAGACAGGCATCCTGCACCAGATCCTCGGCGTCCTGCTCATGCTCCAGCAACCGTCGCGCCATCAGCATCGCGCGCGGCAACAACGGCGTGATCAGCGCATCGAATGCATGCGCGTCTCCCCGTTGGGCGCGTTCGACCAAGGCCGCGTCGCGCGCAGCGTCCGGAGCAGACGATGACGCCTCGTCGTCTTCCCGTTCAGGCTCGATCACGCGCGGTGCACTGCTCCACCATTGGCTCGGACCGGCATCGGTTCGCACGCTCGGCAAGGGGAATGCGCCGTCGGCGATCCCGCCGTGGCCAGCTCTCTGCCCGACAGTACAGCGGTCGGCTGACGGGCATTGGGCGGGTGCTCAGACCGGGTGTACTGCCCGCTTGTCCAGGGCGCGCCGCACAATCTGGACGCTCATGGCCAGCACGAGGGCGAAGAGGACCAGCACGAGGCCGCGTTCAATCAGGGTCTGCCCGGCCATCGGCCACCAGTCGCTCCACGTGGCGACGCGGGACCCCATGCGTTCCCGGTGAAAGCCGATCAGCAGCGAACTCATGCCGAGTTCAGCCGCGACCTCGATGAGAATGAACGCGACCACGCGGAGCGGCCAACGGCGGACCGGGAAGTTGCCCAGATGCCACGTGAGCATGCCGCACAAGAACAGCACGCCCACCGTCAGGCCGCCGACGAATGCGATCCAGCTGGCGCTGGCCGTGGCACTGAGAAGCAGGGCGCGATACGCGCGGAGCACCAACCCGGTGATGCCGGCGGGTTCCAGCGTGCGCACCGCAAACGCGCGCAGCGGATGCAGCCGCTCCTCGCCCCAGTGGATCACGTCACGTGGAAAGAACCGGCTCATAGGTCGCAAGCTACGCCGCGTCTGGCTTCGCGCCAGCTAGGGCCCATTCACGGACGGTCCGATGCGTCACACACTCACAGTCCGCGAGGGCGGGCGACGGACGCCGGCTCGACCACCGAGAGCAGGAACGTGAGACTCTGGGCCGCATGGCCCGACCAATAGCTCCAGGTGTGCGCACCGGGCCACTCGGCGTACTCGTGCGGCACGTTCAACTGGATGAGCGTGTGATGCAGATCGCGGTTTTGCTGGATATACGCATCGTCCACACCACAATCGATGAGGAGGCGTGGCAGCATCGCCGCATTCCGGCGGGTCAGTGCGCGCCTCGCGAGCTGACCTGGATCGCGCGCCATCCATGCGATCGTGTCACGCCCGAACGCGGGCGCCATCGATTTCCACAAGCCGCGCGTCGCCGCCTGCATCTCACCAAGCGTCGTGGCGTACCGCGGCGGTGGCGCAAAAGGCACCGGGCCGAGATATCGCGGCGACACCACACCCGAGTGGCTGGCTGCCGCAGCAAAGACGTCGGGATACGCCAACGCGAGCGTGATCGCGCCATATCCGCCCATGCTCAATCCCGCGATTCCGCGATGGGCCGCGCCGACACGCGTGCGGTAGCGGCCATCGACGTGGGCGATGATGTCGTGCGCGATATAGTCGTCGTAGTGTGGCCACGGCACACAATACGACGCCGCCGGTTCGCGTCGGGTCGTGTCGGAGCGGCAGACGGCCGCATCGATGAGACCGTTCCAAGTGGTGTACCAGCTGTCGTCGCCATCAGGCATGACGACGATGGCCTCCGGCTTGCCGGTGGCCGTCAGTGAATCGAGTGTGCGATCGAGCTTGCCCGCATCCACCCAATTGCGCTCGTTGCCGCCAAGTCCGTGCAGGTAGACCAACACCGGGTAGCGCCGGTTGGGCGATGTGGCGTAGGACGGCGGCAGGTAGACGGTCAGTGCCTTTCGGATGCCCAGCGACTGCGCCCACAGCGTGTCGGTGTGGACCGTGCCACGCGCACGTCCCGTCGCCGCACTCGCGGGCGCCGCCTGCGCATTGGCGCGCATTGGTGATGCCCAGAGTGCGAGCATCACACCACACAGGGCTCCTGTATGCCGGCAACGTGTCACGGGCTGAAATTGAGGCTGGGAGTGAGGTAGGCGATCTCGTCGTCGATCGCCTGCGGAACGGGATCGAGCGACACGGTGGTGGGAAACCCGCGCGCGTTGTCGTACGCCACGGACCGGAGCACGCCGTCCTTCCGAAGCGCCGTGCGGACTTCGTCAAACAGCTGACTCACCGTACGAAACCACACCCACTGCGCCGAAGGCAAGTCTGCGTCGGTGGCCGGGTTTCGTGCCCGCACGATCACATTGTTGACTACGGTGACTTCATAGAGCCCGCCATTGAGGCAGAAGCAGGATCGCTGCTGCATCATCACATAACTGTTGGAGGCGGGACGCACGGCGTTCCAGCGCGCTTCGGCTCTGGCCAGGGCATCGCGCTCGGGGCGCATCGGATCGTCGTCGCAGGCGGCAAAGGCGGCGCAGGCCAACAGCACGACGCGCAGTGCGCGCATGCGCGGCACCCGCAGCAGATCACGAATCGGGGTCACGCAAACTCCTGGCAGAAGTGGTACACACCAGGAACAACCGCAGCGCAGGCGAGCGCGTTACCGGATGATCGTGCCGAGCCGGCCCCAGCGGATGTCGGTGATGGCTGGCCACGGCCGGTCACTGTCATCGCGATAGGAGTAGTACACGAAGAGCGGACGCCCCCGGACGTTTTCACGCGGGACAAAGCCCCAGTACCGTCCGTCTTTGGAGTCGTATCGATTGTCGCCGAGCATGAACAGGTGCTTGGGCGGCACGACCAGCGGACCCCAATCATCGAGAGCAGGCTGAGCGGGTGGCTCTCCAAAATGTGAGCCGCGCAGTTCGAACGCCTTCTGCCATTCGAAGAGCTGCGAGACGTAGGTGCCGTCACCCTTGATGTTGTCGGTGAACGGAAAACCCTGCGGCTGCGGCATGCCATTGACGTGCAACACGCCGGCGCGCATGAAAATCGTATCGCCCGCGACGGCCACGCAGCGCTTGACCAGCGTAGGATTGGGATCTTCCGGCTGGTCGATCTGGTTTGGCGACTTGAAGACCACCACGTCACCGCGCTTGGGCTCGGAGTAGCCGGGCAAGTTGATATCGGTGAACGGGATATTGGGCCCGAACACGAGGTTGTTGACGAACAGCCAATCGCCGATGAGGAGCGTCGGGATCATGCTGCCCGACGGGATTCGGTACGCCTGCAGCCCGAACGTCCGAAACGAGAGAAAGACCACGATGAGGACGAGCCACGGCTTGACGTCCTTCCACGTGATGGACGCGCCGCCGGACTTGCCGGACTTGCCAGTTCGCAGCGCGGCAACGGAGCCGGTGCCTTTGGTGGACTGCTTCTTCGAGGCCACGGGATGCGGATGAACGGAATCGGGGAATGGTGCGT
>JAGNMU010000423.1 GCA_017991005.1 Gemmatimonadaceae bacterium
GTGCGTGCCGACGAATGACAATCACGACATCGGCGTGCGTCGCCTCGCCTCTCCTGCCCGGATCGCGAGGTGCTCCGCATATTTCACGCACACCCCCACGCGACTCACTCACGGTCCGCCCGTCCGCCATGCACCAGCTTCGCAAACCGTATCTGCTCTACCTTGGCGATGCCAGGATTCCCACCGACGCCAAAACCGCCAACGGGCTGCGAGACTGGTGCCGCGATGATGTGGTGGGTGAGTGGAGTCTGCCCACCGCCACCGTCACCACGGGTTTGCCGCGACTCTCTCCCGCAGACGCCTCGCGGCACGGGGCTGGCAGTCTGGTCATTGGCATCGCCTCGGTGGGCGGTGCGCTGCCGGACGCGTGGCTCCCCGATCTGCACGCCGCAATCGAGGCCGGACTCGATCTCGTCAGTGGCATGCATACGCGCCTCACCTCGTTCCCGTCGCTGGTACGGGCCGCGTCGGAACATGGGGTCGCACTGCGCGATGTGCGCCACGCCGATCGCACCTTTCCCGCCGCCACCGGTCGTCGCCGCACGGGGCGACGCGTCGCGACGGTGGGAACCGACTGCGCGCTCGGCAAGAAGTACACGGCGCTCGCGCTCACCAATGCGCTGCGGACCCACGGCGCCCGCGCAACGTTTCGCGCCACCGGGCAGACCGGCATCATGATCGCCGGTGAAGGGATCGCCATCGATGCGGTGGTGGCCGACTTCATCGCGGGCGCCGCCGAGGTGCTTTCGCCCGACAATGCGCCCGATCACTGGGATGTGATCGAAGGCCAAGGTTCGCTGTTTCATCCGGCCTACGCGGGCGTCACACTCGGCCTGCTGCACGGATCGCAGCCCGATGCGTTTGTGCTCTGTCACGATCCCTCGCGCACCACGATTGAATATTTCCCGCATCACCCACTACCGACGCTGGCGTCGGCCGTGGCGCAGTACACGGTGGCGGGGCGCATCACCAATCCCGGCATTCACTGCGCCGGTATCAGCATCAACTCGTCCTCGCTGTCGGAGCACGAGTGGCATGCATATGCTGCGGCGGTCGAAGCCGAGCTGGGCGTCCCCGTCTGCGATCCCATGCGCGGCGGTGTAGACGCCATCGCGCGGGGATTGCTGCGCACCACAGTCGGCCACCACGATTCGGCCCCGGACATCGGGCATGCTTGACGTCACCGTCGAAACCGAGTCGTGGGAGCTTGTCGAAGCATTTGAAATCGCCCGTGGCACGCTCACCGCACTCCCGGTCATCGTGGTTACGCTACGCGATGCCGATGGACACGAAGGGCGTGCCGAGGCCGCGGGCGTCGACTACGACGGCGAAACACCGGCGAGCATGATGGCCGAAATCGAACGCGTGCAGTCCGCGCTCACCGCCGCAACGCGAGACGGGCAAGTGACATCGCACGTTCTGCGCGCGCTGCAGACGCTGCTGCCGCCTGGCGGTGCACGGAATGCGCTCGACTGCGCGCTCTGGGACCTGCGCGCCAAACAGACGGGCGTGCCCGCATGGCGCACGGCCGCACTCGCGTCGCTGACGCCACTCACCACCGTGTTCACCCTCGGCCTCGGCAGTGAAGCCGACACGCGGCGCAAGGCGCGCGAGGCGCGGCATTTTCCGTTGCTCAAACTCAAGTGTGACCGCGATCGACACGTCGATGTGGTGCGTTGGGTCCGTGAGGAGCATCCCCATGCCCGCATCGCCGTCGACGCCAACCAGTCGTGGACGCGCGAATTGCTCGAGCGGATTCTGCCGCACTTGGCGTCGCTCGGTGTGGAGATGGTCGAGCAACCCGTCCCGCGCGGCGAGGACGCGGCATTGGACGGCCTGCGCGCGCCTGTGCCCTTGGCCGCCGACGAGTCGTGCACCGATCGCGCATCCGTGGCGCGTCTTGTCGAGTGGTACCAATACATCAACATCAAACTCGACAAGTGCGGCGGCCTTACCGAAGCACTCGCGATGGGTGATCAGGCCATCGCACTCGGCATGCAGCTCATGGTCGGCAACATGTGCGGCACGTCACTCGGGATGGCGCCGGCGTTTCTCGTGGGGCAGCGATGTGGCTACGTCGATCTCGACGGACCGCTGCTGCAGAAGCACGATCGTGAGCACGCCATGTCGTGCGTGAACGGTGTGATGCAACCGCCGACGCGTGCGCTCTGGGGGTGACGCGACGACCGTGCGATCAGCCGGTCGCGGCGGCCGTCTGCGGTCGGGTGATGCCATACACCACGCGCTCGGTGTTGGCCAACGGATGCGTTGGGAGTAACACGGCGCCAATGCGTTCCACCGCGAGTCGCGACCGCCGGTTGTTTGCACCGATCAGGAAGATCACGCGATCGACAAACTGAAACGCATGGTCGAGCATCAGCTGCTTCATCTCGCCATTGTAGCGCCCACCCCAATAGTCACGCGCCAGAAACGTCCAGCCGATCTCGATCTCTCGCGCCGCCGTATTGTATCCATGATATCGCGACGAACCGATGATGCGCCGCGTGGCACGGTCGACGACGACAAACGCCGACTGCGTGGCCATCGCCTCGCCGAAGAACCCGCGAAACACCGCCTCCTGATACCGGTCGCTTGCCGGATGCTGTTCCCAGATAAGGGGATCGGATGCGACCGCGTACAGATCACCCCAGTCATCCTCGCGCAGCGGACGCAGTTCGATCAGTGAACCCTGCAGGGTGGGCTGAAGATTGACGGTCATGACGTATTGGGTGTGGTCGGCAGTCGACCGCGTTATTTGGCTGGCGCGACAAGACCGATGCCGCCCATCGGCTCGGTCTCGATATGGTCCTGAAATGCCGCGATGATCGGCCGCGCTTTGGCGATCGCCGCCTGCACGGACGGCAACGCCAGCGACGCCTTGTGACTGGCTGCGGAATCCCAGACTTCGGTGATCCACACGGCCGCGTCGTCCTTGGGGTCGCGCGCCACGACGTAGCTCAGGCATCCGGGCATCCCCGTGGTGCCATCCAACAGTATCGCGATCAACTCATCGCGTTTGCCGCTGACCGCACTGAAGCGGCCGATAAGCCCGTACATGGGTGCGTCTCCGACATGCGGGAAGTCGTCGCGTTCGCGAACACGACGTGATGGAATTACCGCGGGCGAATGGCCATCAGTTCGACATCGATATGCAATGTCGAATCGGGCGGGGTGTTGGCCGGATAGCCCGTGCGCCGACTGAGCGACGGTGGAACGACCAGTCGCCGTCGCTCGCCCACACGCATGCCCGTGACCCCTTCGTCCACACCGTCGATGACCTGCTTTCCGCCCAGCAGAAACGTAATCGGTGCGCCGCCGCGACTGCTGTAGATCAGCGTGCCGTTGGGCAGCGTGGTCGTTTCGTGAATGCTGACGCGTTGGCCGGACTGCGCGGCCGGGCCATCGCCCGCTGCCAGCACCCGATAGGTCAAACCGCTTGGCGTCGTCACGGCACGTGCACGCGCTGCGCAGGCGAGCATGGAGCTGCCAAGCATCACCGCGGCCGCACACCACCAGACACGCCGCGCTGCGACGCGTCGATTCCGTTGCACACCAAGTCCCATCGTGACTCCTCAGGCGGTGGACGTGTTCAACAGCTGCGCGAGTTTGGCGAGCGATTGACGCCATCCCAGTTCGTTGTCTTCTGCCGAAACGCTCTCTGGCAACCCCTCATGCACAGCGGTGAGGATGGTGCCGCCAGCGTCGCCGGCCAACGTCGTGATGATGCGCATCGGCGTGCGCAGCAACGGATGCAGGCAGGCGAGGGACGAAAACTGGCGCGACATCGAGTGGGCGACGTACTGTTCCGTATCGTGTCCGAACGCTCCAAGGAGAGCAACCGATGAAGCTGTTGGCATCTGCCACGCTGGCGCTGGCGTGTCTTACCTCTGCCGCACAGGCGCAGGTCAATGCGGGTTCGCAGACACCCGAAGCGACGCTGCCGTTTACGCTCACGCAAGTCGCGACGTTCAATCTTCCCTGGCGTATCGCGTTCCTGCCAGACGGACGCATGCTGATCACGGAAAAGGTTGGCCCGCTGTGGCTGGTCACCCAACAGGGTGCGAAGACACAGGTCTCGAATGTGCCCGCGGTGCTGGCGCAGGGACAAGGTGGCATGCTGGGCGTGTATCTGTCGCCCAACTACGCGAGCGATCGGTTTGTGTATCTGACC
>JAGNMU010000422.1 GCA_017991005.1 Gemmatimonadaceae bacterium
CACAGCACGCAGCGTGCGAAACTCTGACAACCGCATCACCCCAATTCTTGAGCCCTCTTCTAGATGCAAGTGATCACCTGAATGCCAAACCCCTCCAGTTGGAGGACACCATGCACAAGCTGCTGACATTCCGTCTCGCGATCGCCGCAATGGCCACTCCCGCACTCGCCAAGAAGGGCAAGCTGGGGAATCGCTGCTGGCAACGTCGTCGATCGTGCGGAAGATTGGGTGAGGGCAAGCAGGCCGAAGTGAATGGCTCAAGGTCCATGTCGCCGCTGGCGCGAACCAATCGTTTCGCCTCACGTTTCGCATTCGACTTCACGAGCGCACCCAAGACGGCTCCTCCCCCGGGAGCCCCGCCCGTCGGAATGTTCCAGCGGATTCTGACCGTGCACGCGCACATCACACCGCCGAGCATGCTGCGCTTCTGGCCCTGCGAGTGAGTGTGTGATCACTCGTTTGACGAATACCAACCACGTGTGGCCGGGGCAATGCTACAGGTCGTTCGTGCGTTGAGGCGCCGACGGCGCGCGTGTGATGGCACGCAGCGTGTATGCCACACCCTCAGTGCGAGGATTCGCGTATGACGCAGGAAACTCAGGAAGTGGTCGCGAGCTACATCACGGACATGCTGGCGCTCGAAGAACATCTCCAGAAGGCGTTCGCCGGTCAGCTCGCCGATCTCAAGGACAGCCCGTACGCTTCGACGCTGCGGGATCTCACCAGCACCAGCGAAGCGCACGCACGCGCGCTGCATGCACTGGCCGAACGGCGGGAGCAGGGCGGTCAGGGCATCGCGGAAGTCGTGAAGAAGGCGGCATCGTCGGTATTGGGCATGGGCGCCGCTGCGCTCGACTTTGTGCGTAGTGAAAAGACGCCGAAGAATCTGCGCGACGACTATGCTGCGGTGTCGCTGGCGAACGTGGGTTATCTCATGCTGCATACCACGGCCATGACTCTCCATGATGCGGAAGCCGCATCACTCGCGCATGCGCATTTGCGCGACTACGCCAAGGCCAGCATGACGCTGTTTCACCTGATCCCCGGTTCAGTGGTCGATTTCCTGAAGGACGAAGGATTTCCGATTGATGACACGGTGACGGCGAAGCTCGACGCGAGCACCAAGGACGTCTGGCGGTAGGTCAGGCGGCGGCAGTCACCCGAACCGGAGCGGGCGCGCGGACGCCCTCCTCCGGCTCGAGTGCTGGCGCCGGTGCGCCGTCACGTCATCGCAAATGGGGGCTTGCGGAAAATGGACCGGAATGACAACGTACAACCATATGGTTGCACGTCCGACACCTACCGATGCCGAACTCGACCGCCTGTTTCGTGCGCTCGGCGATACCACCCGACGGGACATCGTCGCGCGGCTCTGGACCGGCGAGACCGCCTCGGTCTCGGCGCTCGCGTCCCGGTACGACATGTCGTTTGCCGCTGTGCAGAAGCACGTCGCGGTACTCGAGGAGGCGGGGTTGGTGAGCAAGGAAACGCATGGACGCGAACGTCTGGTGCGCGGCAACCCGGAGCGGCTGGCGCAGGCCCGCACGCTGCTCATGAAGCTGGAACAGCTCTGGATCAACCGTTTCAGTCAACTCGACCAGGTCCTCGCGGACCCCCCACCCTCCCGGGACTGATCATGCCGATCACCGAAGTCATTTCCAACGACCAGGATCTCACGCTCACCATCATCGCCGACTACGCCGTGCCGGTCGAGCGTTTGTGGGACGCATACTCCGATCCCAGGCAGCTCGAAAAATTCTGGGGACCGGTGGAATGGCCCGCGACGTTCACGCGTCACGATATGGCCGTTGGCGGCGAATCGCACTACTTCATGACGGGGCCGGACGGTACCAAAGCGGGTGGGTGGTTTCGCTTTCTGGCCGTCGAACCGCTCCGCCTGATCGAAGTGCAAGACGGATTCACCGACGAGCATGGCGCGAAGAACACCGACATGCCGACGATGCACATGCGGTTCACGTTCGAATCGACGCCGACCGGCTCGCGCTTTCGGAGTGTGTCGACATTCACGTCGATTGAGTCGATGCAGCAATTGGTGCAGATGGGCATGATGGAAGGCATGCGTTCGGCGATGAGTCAGATCGACACCGTGCTTGCCGATCTCGCGTCGTTCGCAGCCAGCCGCGGCACGGAGTCGCAGATGCTCAGCGATACAGAAGTCCGCATCTCACGCGTCGTGCGCGGGACGGTGGCACAAGTGTGGCGTGCGCACCATGAACCGGCGTTGATGCAGCGGTGGATGCTGGGGCCGGATGGCTGGACGATGCCGGTGTGCGAGGTCGCGACGGTGGTGGGCGACCGATATCGCTACGAATGGGCATCGGTGGATGGCACGCAGCGGTTCGGCTTCGAAGGCGAGCTGCTGGAATCGGCGCCTCCGTACCGCGCGGTGACCACCGAGCGCATGATCGGCACCGATGGACCGGCGACACACAACGTGTTGTCGTTGGTGCCACTGACCGATGGCACACTGCTCACCGCTACCATCACGTATCCGAGCAAGGAGTTGCGCGACATGATCCTTGGCACCGGCATGCTGAACGGGATGGAAACGAGCTACGCCCGGTTGGAGCGCGAAGTGTTGGCGGCGTGAGCGGCCGACAATCCGGGAGGACGCGCGTCAGCGCGTCCTCCCGGATCGGCTACTTCATCACCGGCGGTGTCCAAAACTCCGGCGTGGGCTTGGGGCGAGCGGCATCACGCGAGTACAGGAGTGCGTTGAACACGGTGCGGAACGTCCCCGTGGGTTGTCCGCGCCATTGCGGCTGGAATGCCATCAGCACGACGTGACCCGCGCCAACCTTCACGTCGAGTGCTGACGCGTAGCCCTGCATGTATTGCGGACCTTTGAGATAGCCGGAGCGCAGCGGTGAGGCGTCTGCCGCGTACTTGCCGATCACACTGCCCTCAAAGCCGTCGGTCGGCGCGAAGACCGGACTCGTGCTGGTCATCACGTCGGCCTGCTCTGGCATGCCGGCCATCACAGGGTGCGCCACGTCGACCGTTGTGCGCATCACCGACGATCCCGTGAAATACTGCTGACGACTGACGCCCTGCAGCACGTTGCGCACGGGCAGTTTGAGTGCGCTGATCACACCGGATGTTCCTGCGTTCCACGACACCACGGTTCCGCCGCCCCGCACAAATTCGTTCACGCCGTTGATAGCGGCGCTGTCATCAACCGAAACGGCACCTCCACCCCCGCCGCCGCCACCACCACCACCAAAGCCACCGCGTCCGCCGCTGCGCGAAATGCCCTGTGATGCCAGAACGAGCACGTCGAAACGCTCGCCGAGGTTCCCGGCGCGGAGGGCATCAGGACCGATGAGTGTGTACTGGTATTCATGCGTATCGAGCAGCCACTCGGTCCACCCTTGGTCCATATTGCCGGGCGCGGCCTTGTAGAGCGCGATGCGAGTGGGTGCCGCAACCGTGGTGGCGCTGACGGTCGTGCGTTCGGCCTGCACTTCCAACTCCTTCGCCCACGACTCGGCGCGGGCAGAATCGACACCGGTCACGAAGTACCGTGCCGAGCGGGCGTTGGAGGCCGTATCAACACGCACGCTGCCGCCCGCGCTGAGCGCGCGATTGATGAAGCGAAAGCTGTTGTTCTGCGTGGGATCGAGTGCGATGGCGTCTCCGCTGCCGGCGATGCGTCCAACAGTGGCAGGGACAATGCCTGCGGCCATCGCATTCGTCGTAAACGGATACTGCGCCGACGCGCCCCACGCCTCCGCTTTCCCCATCACCGGCTTCATTGCGGTACGAAACGCGTCAGACAATGGCGTCTTGGCTTCCACGACGTTGACGTTCATCTGCATCGGGAGTGTCCAGCCGGCCGCGTCGTACGGCAGATCGTCGCCGAGCTCGGGATACTTCTGCACCTCCAGCAGTTCGCGTACCAGCTGCGCGTACTCCTGGTCCATGGGAATCACCCACGTGCCTTTCGGATACACCGTGGTGTCATGCGTCACGTCGGCATCGAGCTGACGAACATTCACGCCGAGAAACGCCAGACGACGCAGTAGCTCGACGGGCGCCATCGGATCGCGCTGTGCTTGCGGCACGATGTACGCGTATGGCGGTCCCTTGCGATACTGCTGGATGGTGTTGCGTCCCGCCTGATAGCGGTTGTAGAGCAGCTCTTCACGGA
>JAGNMU010000424.1 GCA_017991005.1 Gemmatimonadaceae bacterium
GCATGATGTGGTGCGGCTCGAAGATAGGTATGGGAGAAAAAGCTAGAAGTCCAAGGTCCAAGGTTCGAAGTACTTGGTCACTCGTCGTCCTTGGACCTTGCTCCTTGGACCGTGTACCGCGAACCTTGGACCTCGGACCGCTTTTCTAGAAAGGAATATCGTCGTCGTTCGGCGTGTCGACGGGGGAGAAGTCGCCGCCGTCGCCCATGTCGTTGCTCGATGACCCGCCGCCGTATGCCGGCCGGCTTGCCTGCGGACGACCGCCGCCCATTGCGCTGCCACCACCGGCGCCTGCACCGCCACCACCACCGAGCAGCACCACACGATCGGCGCGCACTTCGGTCGTGTACTGGTCGACGCCTTCTTTGTTCTGCCACTTGCGCGTCTGCAGCTTGCCTTCGACGTACACCTGCTTGCCCTTCACGAGATACGTGTGAATGGCCTCAGCGGTCTTGCCCCAGATGACGATGTTGTGCCACTGAGTGTCTTCTTTCTTGTTGCCTTCGCGATCGTTGAAGCGTTCGGTGGTCGCGATGCGGCACGACGCGACGGGTGTGCCGCCTGACGTGTAGCGGAGTTCCGCGTCCTTGCCCAGATTGCCGATCAAGATTGCTTTGTTTACGCTGCCCATCGTCGTGTGTCTCCTCGCTGGTCTATGCCCGGCGTTGTTACGTGTTGGTTGTGGGACTTACGGTCTGACACGTGCTGAGTTGCTGACTACTTGATGCGATCGAGTGCGGTCTTCGACAGCGGAGCAAACGTGCTGTCGGGAAAGTTCTTGATCACGTACTGAAAGTCGGCCTTGGCCTGGTCTTTCATGCCTTGCTGTTCGTAGGCCAGTGCGCGCTTGTAGTACGCCGAATCTTCCCAGAGTGATTTCTTGAAGTTGGTGATGACTTCGGTGTACGCCTGCGCGGCCTCGCGATAGCGCCCGGCGTTGTAGTGCGACTCGCCGATGTTGAACTGCGCGCGATACGCGTCGGGGTTGCTCGGAAAACTGCGCAGATACGCCTGAAATCCGGTGATCGCCAAGTCGTAGCGCGCAGCCATGTAGTCGCTCCACGCGTTGTCGTACAACACCTGCGGTGACTGCATCGGCGGCGGCGCCACGGGCGGCGTTGTGGGCGCGCCACCCGCCGCGGCCGGATCGGCCCCGGCCGCCGGCGTCGCCTGTGCCGCCGCGACGTTGGCCATCGCCTGAATCACACTGGTTTGCAGCGCCTGCATCGACTGACGCATCGACTCGAGTTCGTGCGTCAGCGTGGCGATGCGCACATTCGTGTCGTCGCCCTTTTCACGCAGAATGCGAATGCTGTCGGTGATCGCGTCGGTCAGCACCTTCTGATCGGCGAACGCCTTCCGCGTGGCGCCGGCTTGCTCATCCTGCCGCGTGTTGACGACTTTCACGCTCTCAGCCAGCGAGTTCACGGCCAGGCGCAGCTGCTGAACCTGTTCTTGCAGCATGCGCATTTCGGCGAACATCTGCTGGTCCACCTTGTTTTGGGCAAGGGCAGCGGCCGGCGTGGCGAGCACGCAGGCAAGAGCGAGAACGGGCAGGGGATAGCGCATGGCGGATCTCCTATTTTGCCGTGATCACGAAGTGCGCGCGCCGATTTTTTATGAACGCGGCCTCGTCATGACCCGGATCAAACGGAAATTCCTTGCCGTAGCTCACGATCTTGATGCGCTCCGCCCCGATGCCGAGCGACACCAGGTAGTTCTTGGCCGAGAGCGCGCGACGTTCGCCGAGCGCAAGGTTGTACTCGGGCGTGCCGCGCTCGTCAGCGTGGCCTTCGATCGTGATCGTCACGGCTGGGTGCGATTTGAGCACCTGCGCGTTGGTCACGAGCACCGCCTGGCCGGCGGCATCCACTTCGTCGCTGTCCAAGCCGAAGAAGACGGGCTTCAGAAACTGCTCTTTGTTGAGCGTGTCCAGATCTTTGGCCGAGATCTCATCCGCGGCAAGCGGCTGCATCGGCACGGCCGGTGGTTCGGCGGGTGGCGGCGGCGCGGGCGGACGCGGGGTGGGCGGCGGCGGTGCAATCGGCGTGGGATCCGCGACGACTTGGGGCGGCGGCGTGGGCGTGGCGATCGGCGGTTTCTTGCCGCCGCACGCGAAGGACACGGCCAACACCGACACGACGAACAACGCAGAGACGATTCGTGAACGTGACATCAGCAGATCCTCGCTTTACTTCTGAAATCCCGACCAGCTGGGATAGGTATTATTGCCCACCTCCGTCAGACGCCGGAGGTTCTTTCCATCGATATCAACCATCGCCAATTGCATGTTGCCCCAGCGTGACGTGAAGAACACCACGTGCCGTCCGTTGGGTGAAAAGCTCGGGCTTTCGTTCGTGCCCTCGCCGTTGGTCAGCCGCCGCACCTGCTGCGTGCTGAAGTCGTACATCTCGATGTCATGGCCGGCGGCGCTTGTCTGCGCGGTATACGCGAGCAACATGCCGGTGGCGCCGGGGCCCCATGTGGGACGGTCGCAGCGCGAGCACGACGTCGGCACCATCTGCTGCTGGCCGCCCTCTGGCGACATCGTGTAAATCTTGGGCGAGCCCGTGCGGTCCGACACGAACGCAATCAGATTGCCGGTCGGTGACCAGGCCGCCGCGTTGTCGATCGCGCGGTTGTTCGTGAGCTGACGCAGCCCGCTGCCGTCGCGGTTCACCATGTAGATGTCGGCCGCCGCGCCGTTGCGCGTGGACGAAAAGGCAATACGTCCGCCGTCAGGTGAAAAGGCGGGCAGGGAGTTCTGCACGACGTCCGTGCCCTTCGCCGGATTGGTGACGCCGATCTGCCCGAAGATGTTCTGCACCACGAAATCCTGATAGCCGCTCGTGTACGTCGTGTAGGCGATGCACTGATTGCCGGGGCACCACGCCGGAGAGATATTCAGGTTGCGGTTCGGCGTCACGCGCTGCTGATTGGCGCCGTCGTAATCCATGATGTAGATCTCTTTGGCCGTGCGGTCCTGCACGGTCTTGCCGACACGCTCGGCATCGCGCGTGGATGAAAACGCAATGCGCGTCAGCGCCACGCCATCCACACCGCGGATCTGCTTGTGGATCTCATCCGAAAACGCATGCGCCACTCGTCGGCCGCTGCGCGCCTGCCCGGTCATCTGTCGTCCGTACGCCTGTCGCCGCTCTTTGACACTGACGACACGCACTTCGACGAGCAGCTGTCCGTTCGCCGCCTTCTGCACCGAGCCAAGCGCGACGTAGTCGGCATTCAACTGCGACCAGCGTTCATAAGGAAGGTCTTCGATCGTCTGCGCGGAGGGAATACCCGCAAAGGCAGACGCCGGCATGACGTCGAACTCGCGTTCGAAGGCCAGGTCGGCGCGCAGCACGTCGGTCAGAGTCTTGGCGGCTTCCTGCGTGTCCTGGTCAGCCGTCAGCACGACAAACGACGGGATGGCCAGATGCGGCGCCGAACCACCGGCGCCGGCGATGCCGATGGCGACACGCTGGTCCTGCGAGCCGAACAGCATGGCGCTCGCGGCGAAGAGGGCAATGGGCAGTGCAAGTTTGTGGGTCATCGTTGATAGGTGAAAGTGAGCACAATGATGAGCCGCTGCCCTGTGTATTGCTCGGGCAGTGGGCCAACGCGATTGGTGGTGATGAGCGCTCGATGTGATGCCATGTCCAGCAGGGTATTTCCGCTCGGCTTCTTGATGTTGATGCCCGTCAAGGTCCCGTTCTTTTCAATCGTGAACTCAACGCCCACTTCGCCAGCCGCGCCCTGATTCTGCAACCAGACTTTGCGGATAGCTGTGATCACTTCGGCGAGGTATTCCTTGCAGCAGAAGTCCGCATCGGTCTGCACGCCGCCGATGCCACCGGTCGACAACCCCGAGCCCACACCTTGCGCGGTGGTGGCCGCGAGGGCATTGCCGGCGGTGATCTTGGCGCCGGGGTTGGGCTTGGTCACCGCACTGCTTTGCGCGGCGGCCGGCGCGGTGCTCGGTTTGGCCGGCGGCTTCGGCACGGTCTTGGTCGGTTCGACCATCGCCGTGGATTTCTGGGCGGCGGGCACGATCGGCTCGGGCCGCTTAGTCGGCGGCACCACGGTGTCGACCTTCTTGCCGCCCATCGCGGTCATGCCCGTGATCTGCGGGCCTTCAGCTCCAGACCCCAAGCTGACCGTCATGACT
>JAGNMU010000425.1 GCA_017991005.1 Gemmatimonadaceae bacterium
TTTCGGCGCCGAGGTCAGAACCAAAACCGGCTTCCGTCACCACGACGTCGCCCAGTGCGAGCGCGGTGCGTGTCGCCACAATACTGTTGCAGCCGTGTGCGATGTTGCCAAACGGTCCGCAGTGTACCAGCGCCGGTCCGCCTTCCAGTGTCTGCACCAGATTGGGGCGCAGCGCATCTTTCAGCAGCAGCGTCATCGCGCCCGATGCCTTGAGATCACGCGCGCGCACCGGCTGCTTGTTTGCACCCGCGGTCGCACCCACGATGATGCGGCCCAGTCGTTCTTCGAGATCGGTGAGATCATTCGAGAGTGCGAGAATGGCCATCACTTCGCTGGCGGGAATGATCACCCACCGTTCTTCGCGCGGAATGCCTTCACCCGGTCCGCCCAATCCGATGATGGCGTGACGCAGCGCGCGGTCGTTCATATCGATCGTGCGCGGCCACGAAATGCGGCGCGGATCGAGATTGAGCGAGTTCCCTTGCTGCAGATGATTGTCCATCATCGCCGACAGCAGCGCGTGGGCACTCGAGATGGCGTGAAAGTCACCCGTGAAGTGCAGGTTGATTTCATCCATCGGCAACACCTGCGCGTACCCACCGCCCGCCGCCCCACCCTTCACGCCAAACACCGGACCGAGACTGGGCTCGCGAATACACAGCACTGCGTTGCTGCCAATGCGACGCAGCGCCTGCGCGAGTCCCACACTCACCGTGCTTTTGCCTTCACCGGCTGGCGTCGGATTGATGGCCGTGACCACCACCAGTCGCCCGCGCGGCGGACGCGTGGACAGTTCGAGCGGAAGCTTCGCTTTGTACTTCCCGTACTGATCGATGTCATCGGGAGCCAGCCCAAGAGCAGCCGCGACGGCCGTGATTGGCCGCAGCGTGGCCGATTGGGCGATTTCGATATCTGACGGGACAGCCGTGGCAGTCACAAGGGCTCCGCTTGGTGGTGGGGTGAGTCTGCGGGGGAGTGTCGCGAGGCGAGCAGCAGATCCTGCTCGGTGTTGATATTCAGAAAACTGCCGGCAATATCCGACGCGTCGCACACTGCTACCCGTCGCGTTGCCAGCCATGCATGCACGGCGCGTCCGCCGGCCACGAGATACTGTTCGAGCGCGTCCTGCTCAGCAGTACGCAGCAGCAGAAAGAGATGCTGCGCACGGTCACCATCGTGCGGCACGCAGATGTCGGCGCCGCCCGATGTCTCATCCAGGCAGTGCGCCAACCGCGCCACAAGCGCCGGATCGATGCGCGGCGCGTCGCCCGGGCAACAGAAGGCGTACGGCGTGTCGACCACACGTAACGCGCGAACGAGGCCGGCCAGTGGTCCGGCGCCGGTGATGTCGTCGGACACCACCGGATCGCCCCAAACCGCGTAGGCGTCGTGCTCGCGATTTGCGCTGATCACCACCTGCGCCACCTGCGGCGACACCCGCGCGCGCACATGCGCCACCAGCGGTTCGCCGTCCATCAGTTGCAATGGTTTCTCCACACCAAACATCCGCCGGGCATCACCGCCACAGAGAATCACCCCAGTGATCTCGCCACGTGTGATCACTCAGCCTCGCCTGGACGCAGTGGCTGCAGGGCGCGCAGCACCAGCGGATGCAGCGTCGTCGCCGATGGCGTGAGTCCGTTGGCCACCGACAACAGTTCCTTGCGCATCGCCGGATCCCAGAACTTGAGCAAATGATCCCGCACCCCTTCCACTGCATCCTCTTCGGGATACGGCGCGAAGAACAGCGCAATCTGATTGGCCATGCGGGTGAGATCGTCAGGCAGCATGTGGGGCCTCTGAGGAATTCCGCTCCGGATGTTCGGGCGGAAAGTGAATGACACGGGCCTCTCCGTCCTGACGCAGGCAACAGACCAACGAGATGCCGAGTTCCGTGGCCCACTCAAGCGCCATCGTGGTGGGCGCCGAAATCGTCGCCAGCAACTGCGCCGCCGTACGTGAGGTTTTTGCTACCAGCTCGTAGCTGCAGCGACTGGTCATCACGATGAACCCGTTGTCGCGCAGCAGCCCGCGACGCGCCATCGCGCCAATGAGTTTGTCGAGCGCATTGTGCCGACCAACATCTTCACGCGCGAGCACAATCTCGCCAGCGGTCGTGCACCAAGCCGCCGCATGCACCGAGCGCGTCGCCGCGTTAATCGGCTGATAGCGCGGCAGCTGCTCAAACGCTCTCAGCACCCCCCCATCACCGATCGCCGATAGCCCGTCACCGATCGCCGATAGCGCTTGACCGATAGCGTAGTCCCCTCGCCCCCTCCCAAGCTCCGCCAGCGACTCCACCCCACACAACCCGCACCCCGTCGCCCCCGCCATCCCGCGCTTCCTCACCGCCTCCCGATCTACTCCCCCCTCACTCACCACCAAATCCACCGAAATCTCCCGCAGAAACTCCGCGATCTCCACACGCACCACATGCGCCGCATCGCGAAGCACGCGCTCCGTAAGCGCCAACCCAATCGCGAGCTCCTCGAGATCGGCCGGCGTCGCCAGCATCACCGTCCACGGTTCGCCGTTCAGCCGAATCTCCACCGGTGCTTCGACCGCAATCCCCCACGACTGCGCCGATCCCGAGCCCACCACCGCGCGCGATTCGTACGGCGCCCGCATCACTCCGTTCGCCTGATCGGTCGTGCGTGCGGCGTGGGGCTCAGTCAACCGGACGTACCTCCACCGCGGTCACCTTGTACTCCGGACAGTTGGTGGCCCAGTCGGAGAACTCCGTGGTGATCACATTCGCCGCCGCTTCGGGATGATGAAACGTCGTGTAGCACACCCCCGCCGGCACGCGCTCGGTGACCTTGGCATGCAGCGTGATCGCACCCTTGCGACTCGACAGCAGCACCCCGTCACCCGTGCCGATCCCGCGCACCTCGGCGTCGTGCGGATGAATCTCCAGCACATCTTCCGCGTGCCAGGTGGAGTTCTTCGTGCGACGCGTTTGTGTGCCCACGTTGTACTGCGTGAGCGTCCGCCCGGTGGTGAGCAGCAGCGGGAACTTGCGGTTCGACTTCTCGTCGGTCGGCACGTACTGCGTGATGAGAAAGCGCCCCTTGCCGCGCACGAACTTCTCCTCGTGCATGATGCGTGTACCCAGCGGATGATCAGCCGTGCACGGCCACTGCACACTGCCCACGCGATCGAGATGCGCAAACGACACGCCGGCAAACGTCGGTGTCAGCGCCGCAATCTCATTCATGATCTCGGCGGCGTTGGCATACGACATGTCGTATCCCATCGCGGTTGCCAGTCGGCACACCGCTTCCCATTCGGAGAGCCCCGTCTTGGGCGGCATCACCGGTCGTACGCGATTGATGCGACGTTCGGCGTTGGTGAATGTGCCGTCTTTCTCGAGGAATGCGGTGCCGGGCAAAAAGACGTGCGCGTACTTCGCCGTCTCGTTGAGAAAGAGATCCTGCACCACCACACAGTCCATCGCCGACAGCGCCTGCGTCACGTGCAGCGTGTTCGGATCAGACTGTGCGATGTCCTCACCCTGAATGAACATGCCGTGAAATTCACCGGCCACCGCCGCCGCCAGCATGTTGGGAATCCGCATCCCCGGCTCGGCGTCGAGCGACACATGCCACGCCTGCTCAAATGCGCCACGCGTGACATCGTCGGAGATATGCCGGTATCCGGGCAGTTCATGCGGGAACGAACCCATATCACACGAACCCTGCACGTTGTTCTGCCCACGCAGCGGACTCACCCCCACGCCATCGCGTCCAAGCTGACCCGCAGCCATCGCCAGATTCGCGATGCCCATGACCATCGTACTGCCCTGACTGTGCTCCGTGACGCCCAGGCCGTAGTAGATGGCCGCGTTCGTGGCGCCGGCGTACAGGCGCGCGGCGCGACGCAATTCGTCAGCGGGCACGCCACTGTACGCTTCGGTGGCTTCCGGCGACTGCTCGGGCTGCGCGATGAACGCGCGCCACTGCGCGAACGAAACCGGGTCGCAGCGCTCCGCGACGAACGTTTCGTTCACCAGCCCTTCGGTCACGATCACATGCGCCAGCGCGTTCACCACGGCCACATTGGTACCCGGCTTGAGCTGCAGATGATGCGCGGCCTGAATGTGCGGGCTCCGCACCAGATCGATGGGACGCGGATCGACCACGAGCAGCTT
>JAGNMU010000426.1 GCA_017991005.1 Gemmatimonadaceae bacterium
TTGCAGTTCGGCAGCTCGAACGCCGTTGTCGTCATCTCGTGCGGAAAGTCGAAGGTCTGGGAGTGCACAATGGCCGCCACGATTTTGCTCCGGAAAAGGGATGCAGGAAGTATGTAGCGAGGATAGAATGTGCGGGCCCCTGTTTGCCTGACGCCCCACGCCGGGTCGCTCGGCGGCCGTCGAGGTTCGATCGTCTGACACTCGATGGTCCAGTGGATGGGCGCGGCGAATCGCCGGCACACGCCGTATACTGCGTGTGCGCCACCGCGCGGGACGACCGATTCGCCGGCGCGTCGGATACACACCAACGCTTTCGCCGTGAACATCACGCTCGACCCCATCATCGCGCGCGCCGACCATCAGCATGCGGTTGAGGAGTTTCTGGCCGCCGCCCGGGCCGTTCCCGCCGACCAGTGGGAGCGAGCGCCCGACGAAGCTCATTGGTCACCGTCGCAGATCGCCGAGCACGTACGGATGACCTACGCCGTCGTGGGTGCGCAGTTTGCCGGTGGGCCCGGACTTCGTGTTCGCACGACCTGGTGGATGCGCACGGTGCTCCGCTGGAAGTTTCTCAAGGGAATTCTGGAGAACGGCGCCTTTCCAAAGGGCGCACGCGCACCAAAGGAAATCAGGCCGGGCCAGGGGCCGTTTGATCGGGAGACTGTCCTCACGGCGCTGGAGCGGGCGGCGAATGAGGCCGAAGAGCGGTTGATCTCGCGATGGTCCGACCCGTCGTCTCAGATGACGCATCATGTCTTTGGTGCCCTGCGTCCACCACAGGGCGCACGGCTGGTCACCGTGCATACCCGGCATCACGCCGGCCAACTTGCCGCACTGGCGGGACGCTGACCGCCTCGCCGCGACGGTCGTCCGCCCCTAACTTGTCTGTCTGTCGATCTCTCTGAGGCAGCGGTACACCACCCCCATTCCATCCGTGTCGACTCGCGCCACCCTCGCCGCGCTCGTGCTTCTCGCCGTTGCCGTCTGCACGGCGGCCATCCGCGTCGACCGGCGTGTGGTGGACGTTGCGGAGGTTGGCAATGCGGACAGCGAAGCGGCGCATGGCTTCGCGGGAGAAGCGCTCGAGACAGGTCGGATCGTTGGCGCTCCGCACGTCGCGACAGGCGCCTGGATGCATTTTGCGCTCACGACCTTCGACGACACGGAGGTCACCGTCGAGCTGACGCTGGTGAATCCGGCGTCGTCTGCGCGGAGCTTTGACCTCATCGTTGAAGACTCCGTCGTCGCCACCCGGACCGTCTCGCCCAGGGTCTCGAGCCCGGTTGTTGTCCCGTTCGCCGTGCCATTTGCCCGCACGAAGGGCAAGGCCCATGTGATCGTCATTGTTCGGGCGCGCGACGGGCTGACGCCCGGCGTGCGTCGACTGCGCACCATTCAGGATCACTACGAAGTGTTCGAAGCCGATCTTTCGCCGTCACCTTTCGGAGTTGCCCGATGAACTCGTCACACCTCACGCGTGCAGCGCGCACGCTGGTCACCTTTCTCGCCCTCGCCGCGATCGCCGGCAGCAGCACGCTCGGCGCGCAGAGTGCCACGCGCGCGAGCGGGCCGAAGTGGCTCACGCGTCCAGAGCTCACGGACTACGCGGAAACCAGTCGCTACGACGAGGTCATCGCCTACATGAAGCAGATGGCGGCGGCGAATCCACAGATTCACCTCACGACCTATGGCTACACGCACGAGGGTCGCCCATTGCCGCTGGCCGTGATCGGTGCGCCCGGCGCGACGCCGGCGCAGGTGATGGCGACGAAAAAGACCCGCGTGTACATCCAGGGCAACATTCACGCCGGCGAAGTGGAAGGGAAAGAAGCGCTGTTGTGGTTGCTCCGATCGATCGCTCGCGGCGAACGCAACGAGTGGTTCAAGACCACGGTGCTGATGATCAACCCGATCTACAACGCCGACGGCAACGAGCGGGTGACGGTGACCAATCGCGGCACGCAGGCCGGTCCGGTCGGGGGCATGGGCACACGCGAAAACGCGTTGGGTTTCGATCTCAATCGCGACGGCACCAAGATGGAAACGCCCGAAGCGCGGTCGATGGCGTCGTTGCTCACGCGCTATCAACCACACGTGGCGATGGATCTGCACACGACCGACGGCAGCTCGACGAGTGGATTCAACATGACGTACGAGACGTCGCTCAATCCCAACAACTCCAAGGCGGAAATGAGTTTGTTGCGTGATGTGCTGCTTCCGGAAATCACGAAAACCGTCAAGGCGAAGCACGGCTCGGATTGGTTCTACTATGGCGGCGTCTCCGGCAGCGGCGCTGATCGCGCCTGGCGCTCGGACGCCGAGCTGGCCAAGCCGCGCTACACCTCCACGTACTACGGTGTGCGCAACATCCTCGGACTGCTCACCGAGACGTATTCGTACGCGTCGTTCAAGACGCGCATTCAGGAAACCTATTGGTTCCTGGAGGAGTCGCTGGGCTTCGTGTCCAAGAACGGGCCGAAGATTCGCGACATCGTGGCGACCGCCAACAGCGAGTCGCTCGTGGGTCAACAGTTCGCCGTGCGCCAGCAGTTGGTGAAGCATCCCGAACTGCAGAAGATCGTGTTTGCACCGACGGCCTCCACACGCAATCCGTATGTAGCCGATCGTCCGTATCGCCTGAAAACCGACGGACCGGTCACCAGTGAAATGCTGCCGTTCTTCGGCACCGCTGAACCGACGGAAACCAGCATCGTGCCGCGCGTGTGGGTGATTCCGAACAGCGCATCGACCGCCGCGTCAGCGCCAGCGGCCGGCGGTCCGCCGGCGGGTGGACCGCCGGGCGGCGGATTTGGCGGTGGACGCGGCGGAGCGGGCGGCGGCACGCCCACGCAGCGAATGATCGCGGCGGTCATCGATCGCCTCGAGGCGCACGGCGTCACGTACACCGTCACCACGCGCGAACTGCCATTCACAGGCGAGCGCTACAAAATCGCCACCAACGTGCTCGCTGATCGCGAGTACCAGGGCACGCACAAGGCGCGAACCCTCACGGGAGCGTGGGAAGCCACCCAGCAGACACTGCCGGTGGGCTCGATCATCATTGACATGAATCAGCCACTCGCGCGACTGACGTTCATTCTCATGGACCCGCGCTCGGACGATGGGTTCATGTGGTGGAATATTCTCGATCCGGTGCTGGGGATGTCGCCGACGCACTATCCGGTGCTGCGATCGATGAGCGCGGTGACAAACTGATTGTTGGGAGGAGTCGAGATACCCGGCTCCAATGGAAGGACACAGGGGTGGAGGGACTGAGCCAGGAGTCAGGATGCAGCGTTCTCATTGTGCTGCTACCTGATACCTGGCTCAGTCCCTCCACCCCTTTGTCCTCCTCCAGCTAGCGGTCGCGCACAACAATCGTGCGGCGACGTGAACCCGTCCCCCGATCCGTCCGCTCATCCCTCCCCTTCGCCATCCATCTCGGGACGAAATCCGCACCGAAACAGGAACCAACCATTTGCGTACTCGGGAGGTCATAGAGTCTGCGATTGCGACTCTCCCACCTCCTGCGTTCCTGCCATGCTGCTCCCCGCCCTGCTGCTGCAGCTGACTGCGGCGACCACGACTGTCCCCGCGACGTCCACGGCCAACCGTGCTCGTGACGCGGTGCGAAACGAGGTCGCGGCGCCCGCACCGATTCCGACGCCGATGCGCCTTGATCGCGCGCCACAGATCGATGGACGTGACGACGATGAGGTCTGGCGCGCGATCCCGGTGATCTCGGACTTCCGTCAATTCGAGCCGAGTGAAAATGGCGATCCGACGCTGCGCACCGAAGCGCGTATCGGCTACGATGCCAACAACCTGTATGTGCTCGTTCGCAGCTTTGATCCGCGGCCCGACAGTGTGCTCGCCGTGCTGCAGCGCCGGGACAATTTCCTGCTCTCTGACGATGTGGTCGTCGGCATCGACTCGTACAACGACAAGCGCACCGGTTATCTCTTCCGCCTCACGCCCGCCGGCTCGATGGCCGAAGGCTACATGTTCAACGATGGGGAGGAAGACTGGGGGTGGAACGCGGTGTGGCAGGGCGCCGCAAAGGTCGATTCGCTCGGCTGGGTAGCCGAGTACCGCATTCCGCTCAGCCAGCTCCGCTACGTGCCCAGCGGCGACAACACCTTCG
>JAGNMU010000049.1 GCA_017991005.1 Gemmatimonadaceae bacterium
ATCTTGTGACGGCCTGGGCGCTCGGTTCGCGCGAGGCGGCGCGCTTGTTGAGGCGCGCTCCTCGGGGGGTGGCGTGAGCGGACAGGAACAGTTGCTGTCGTCACTGCCGCTGCCGGACGACGACTGGACGCGCAGCGCACTCGCGCGTGGAATGCCGCCCGCCATTGCGATGAAGCTGCCGCATTTGCCCGACGGGCCTGGCGTATACCTCTGGAAAGCCATCGACGGTACGGTGCTGTACGTCGGCAAGGCCAAGCGCCTGCGTTCGCGCGTCCGCAGCTACTGGAGCCAAGATCATGAGACGAGCCCGAAGACCCGCGGCTTGTTGCGCAAGATTCATGAGCTCGAGACGATCGTGGTGCCGAGCGAAGCGCACGCGCTAATCCTCGAAGCCACCTTGATCAAGGAGCATCATCCGCGGTTCAACATCGCGCTGCGCGATGACAAGTCGTATCCGTACATCAAGGTGACCGTGCAGGAGCCGTTTCCGCGCGTGCTGGTGACGCGACGCCTGCTCGAAGACGGCGCGCGATATTTTGGTCCGTATACCGATGTCGGTGCCATGCGACGCGCGCTCACAGTCGTGAAGCGGATCTTTACCGTGCGCTCATGTCACTACGCGCTGCCAACTGTGGCGCCCGAGCGTCCGTGTCTCGATTATTTCATCAAGCGATGCCAGGCCCCGTGCGTCGGGTACCAGAGTGAAACAGACTACCGCGGCATGATCGACGAGGTGGTGTGGTTTCTCGAAGGGCGGACGAACGATGTCGTGCGTCATGTGCGCGCGCGCATGATGGAGGCTTCGGAGCGACTGGATTTTGAACGGGCGGGCGAATTGCGCGACGCGCTGCGCCATCTCGAGAAGATGGAAGAGCCCACGGTCGTGCTTGAGGTCGAGGGCGGTGATCGTGATGTCGTTGGCTACGCACGCGACGGCGAAGACGCGTGTGTCGTGGTCCTGCGCATTCGCGGCGGCAAGCTGCTGGCACGTGACCATCGGTTGCTCGAGCATGCGGAAGGCGAGGAGGACGGCGCCGTCTTGTCGGCAAGTCTGGCGCAGTGGTATCGCACGTCCGACGCGCGCGCGGCCGATCTGCTGGTGCCGTTTGATTTTGACGAGCGCGAGGCCCTTGAAACGTCCCTCGAGCACACGCGCATCCGGGTGCCACAACGCGGTCCGCGGCGCGCGCTCGTGGATCTGGCCGACCAGAACGCGCGTCATCTGCTTGAAGAGTTCAAACTCGCCGCCTTCGAGGCAGACGAGCGCGCCGCCGATCCCGTCTACGAACTGCAGCGCGAACTCGGGTTGCAGATTCTGCCACGTTCACTCGTCTGTTTCGATATCTCGCACGCGCAGGGCACCGACGTCGTGGCCAGCGCGGTCTGGTTTGAGAATGCGCGCCCGAAACGGGCGGAGTATCGCAAGTTCAAGATCGCGTCCTTCGAGGGCAACGATGACTTCCGCGCGATGAACGAAGTGGTCACGCGGTACTTCGCGCGCCGTCTGGAGGAAGAGAAGGCGTTGCCTGATCTGGCCGTCATCGACGGAGGCAAGGGACAGCTGGGCGCCGCGCGCGCCGCCCTGGACGCCCTGGGCGTCACGCAGATCGGATTGATCAGCCTCGCGAAGCGCGATGAAGAGATCTTCCTGCCTGGACGAAGTGATCCGGTTCGACTGCCAAGACGTTCTCCGGCGTTGCGCATGTTGCAACAGGCGCGCGACGAGGCCCATCGATTTGCCGTGACATTTCAACGCGCCAAGCGTGCGGCGCGTACGATCACATCAGAGCTGCTGAGTATTCCTGGCGTCGGACCGGCCAAGCGTCGGGCGTTGCTCAATGCGTTTGGCAGTCTGACAGGTGTCAAGAACGCCTCGGTGGACGCCATCGCCGCAGTGGCGGGCTTCGGCCCCGCGTCGGCACGTCGCCTGCTCGAAGCGCTTGGTGTCTCAGTGCCCGATCCGACCGAACCTGTTGTCCCCCCTCCCACTTCACCCGCCCCATGACTGCGACTGCATCTCCCGCTCCCGCCTGGACACTCACGTGCTCGGCGTGCGATACGCCGTCACCGATCGCCGGCGCGTCGGTATGCACATCCTGTGGTCAGCCGTTGTTTGCGCGATACGCCGGCTCGGCCAGCAACACAGTGCGTGGCCCCGTGCTCGCGCCGCGGTGGGATGCGTGGCGCTACCGTGCGCTGCTCCCGCTGCTTGACGGTGAGGCGCCGGTGTCGCTTGGCGAAGGATTGACGCCGATGATCGAATCACCGGCGCTGGCAAAGGCGATGGGTGTTCGCCGACTGTGGATCAAGGACGAGGGGCAGAATCCAACGGCGTCATTCAAAGCGCGTGGCATGAGCGCGGCGATGACCCGTGCCCGGCACGCCGGCGTGCCGGGCGTGGTGGTACCAACGGCGGGCAACGCTGGTGCGGCACTCGCCGCGTATGGTGCCGCCGCGGGCCTCGCGGTGCAGGTGTTTGCTCCTCGCACCACACCGCGTCCGATTCTCGATACCATCGAAGCCATGGGGGCAACGTTGGTGCGTATCGATGGGCATATCGGTGACGCGGGCAAACTCGCGATGGCCTTTGCGGCCGAGCATGGGTTCTTCAACGTGTCGACGCTCCGCGAGCCGTATCGGGTCGAGGGCATGAAGACCATGGGCTTTGAGATGGCCGAGCAGCTCGACTGGCGTCTGCCGGACGCCGTGGTGTATCCCACCGGCGGCGGAGAAGGGACGATCGGTATCTGGAAAGCGATCGAGGAGATGAAGGCCGCTGGCTGGTTGGCTGCGGACACGACGCAGCCGCGCTATGTGGTGGCACAGGCGGAGGGCTGCGCGCCCATCGCACGCGCGTTCGCATCGGGGGCCGAGAAAGCCGAACCGTGGGTGAACCCGGTGACCTACGCCGCCGGCCTACGTGTGCCGTCTCCGTTGGGGGATCGGCTTCTGTTGCGTGTGCTGCGGGACACCAAGGGCGTCGCAGGAGCCGCGAGCGAGTCAGATATCGCGTCGTGGACGCGGGCACTGGCCACCGCCACAGGGATCGATGCCGCGCCGGAAGGCGGGTGCGCCCTGTCCGTGTTGCGGGATGCGGTGCTTCGTGGGGATATCGCGAACGACGCCGAGGTGGTGGTGTTTAATACGGGGAGCGGCGCGTCCTATCGGGCCTGACCGGCGAAGGCAGGCTCAGCGCCGTCTGGGACGGAGAGGATACCTCCCCGCAGTGTGATCCGTATATTCCGAGGCGATTCGCCGGTTGAACAGGCGACGTCTCTCGCAAGAACTGACAGGAGCCACGGCATGAAGGATTTGGGACGGCATCTTCGGGTGCTCACAACGGCAGCAACGGTGGTGATCCCGGGCGCGCTGTCCGCGCAGGGCACCGCGTGCAAGATCAACGACAGCAGTCCGTTCCAGGTGAACGGCGCCAAGCAGTACGTCACCTTGGCGGCGAATACGCGACGGGAGGATGAAATCCCGAAGCACCTGTCGAATGCCATCCGTGTGCTGACGGACAACCCGGAGAAGATCAACAACGAAACCGGCCGGCAGTTCATGCTCATTCGCACGTACGCGCAATGGCTCAAGCGGACCGGCGCCTCGTACGAGATGACGCGCGGCGAGTTGGGTTTCAGCACCAACAAGGACGCCAAGCAGAACCTGCTGCTGGCGCTCGATTCGGCCGTCACGGCCATTGAGCGCATGCTGCCGGATTGTGCATCGACCGTGCGACCGTATCGCACCCAGTTCTCGGATGAGATCTACAACAAGGCGGTCAGCGCGATGAATGCGGACCACCTCGACTCGTCCGTGACCTTCGCGCGTTTGGCCTTGCAGGTGGCGAGCAGCGATCCCCGCCCGTGGAATCTTTTGTCCTCGGTGTATCAGAAGCAGAACAAGATGGACAGCGCGACCATCGCGTTGGAGCGTGTCCTTTCGCTGGCGGGAAGTGACACGGTGTACAAGAAGGTGAAGCAGCAGAGCCGCTACAATCTGGCGGTGATCAACCTGACGCGCGCAGAGTCGACCACAGGATCGGAGAAGGACGCTTCAATCAAGAAGGCTCGTGGGTTGCTGGAGGAGTATCTGAAGGACTCCCCCGGTGAAGCGTCGGCGACGCAGGCCCTTGGCCGCGCGATGCGTCTGTCGGGCGACACGGCCGCCGTGGCCTCGGTGTTCAACGACATGCTCAAGAACGCCGACAAGTTCACGGCGGATCAGCTCTTTGAAGCGGCATCGAACGCGGCCGGAGCGGGGCGGGACGCCGACGCCGTGACGCTGTTCGAGGGCGGCCTCAAGAAGAACCCCTATCACCGGCTGGCGCTGCTCAACCTGTCGAACGTGCTCTTCCAGATGAAGGATGCGGAGCGGATGGGGCCCGTAACGGAGCGACTGTTGACGGTCGATCCCAACGATCCGAACAGCTGGCGTATGCATGGCGGGTACTGGCAGCTTCGCCAGCGGACTGAAACCGACGCGGCGAAGAAGCGGGCGTACGGCGATTCGACACTCGCGGCGCTTCAGAAGCGCGACAATCTGAACCCCAAGGTCTCAGTCTTCTTGGCGGCGAAGTCGGCGACGGGCTACCAGGTGCAGGGCAGCCTGAACAACGAAAGCGAGAAGTCGGCCTCGTTCACCATCAAGTTTGAGCTGCTCGATGAGACCGGTGCTGTGGTGACGACCAAGGATGTAGTCGTCGGACCGGTGGATGCCGGTTCGACCGCGAGCTTTTCGCTCAAGGTCGACGGTCCCAAGATCGTGGCGTACCGGTACGCGCCGGTCAAGTAACCTCGCACCTCTCGCAGAATCTCGCGTAAACAAGCCGAAGTCCATGTAGTTTATTGACTTCGCCTCGCGCGGTTCCTATCTTTTCTCAGGTGGGCGACAGCGTTCGGCTGTCGCCCTTCTGAGTCCCCGGGGGAGGGCCACGATGGCTCATCCCCCGTTTTCGTAAAGGGTATGGTTCGGGTCACGCGGGTCCACGCCGGCAGCATCGCCGATCAAATCGGCATCGTGCCAGGCACCGAATTGCTCGCCGTCGACGGCAGACCGTTGGAAGACTTCCTCGATTGGGAGTTTTTGACGGCCGATGAGTCGTTCGTGGTGGCCGCGCGTCTGCCCGATGGATCGGCCATCGAGTACGACATCGAACGTGTCGATGGGGAGCCGTTGGGTCTCGAGCTCGCGCCCCCAACGGTTCGCCGGTGCGCAAACCGCTGCGAGTTCTGCTTCATCGAAGGATTGCCCAAGGGACTGCGGAAAGGGCTCTACATTCGCGACGACGACTACCGGCTCTCATTCGCGTATGGGAATTTCGCTACGCTGTCCAACGTGAAGGACAAGGACATCGCGCGCATTCTCGAGTATCGTCTGTCGCCGCTCTACGTGTCGGTGCACGCCACACCGTGGGAGGCGCGCAAGATCCTCCTCAACAATCCGCGTGTACCCAACATCGTAGAACAGCTGACGCGACTCGCTGACGGCGGGATCCAGTTCCACGGGCAGATGGTCATTGTCCCGGGGCTGAACGATGGTGAGGTGCTCGAACAGTCGCTCACCGATCTCTGGAACCTGGGCGACGCGATGATGTCGGTCGCGCTGGTGCCGGTTGGCGTCACGCAGTTCTCGCATCTCTACAACGGTCAGTCGATGGATCGGCACAACGCGGGCGTGCTGCTCGACACGGTCCACCGCTGGGAAGCCCGTGCGCTCGTGGAGCGCGGCGACCGCTGGGTGTACGGCTCGGACGAACTGTATCTGTTGGCCGAGCAGCCGCTGCCGGGTGTGGAGCACTACGGCGACTTCTCGCAGATTGAAAACGGGGTTGGCTCGGTCGCCTCGCTGCGGCAGCGTGTGCATGACGGCCTCGATCAGCTCCCTCGCCTCGACGGGAAGCGCATCGGCGTCGTGACCGGCGTCTCCATGGCGCCGCTGATGCCGGAACTGATCGATCAACTCTACGCGGCAACTGGCGCGACGTTCGTGCTGATTCCGATGGACAATTCGCTTTTCGGACCGACAACGACCACGGCAGGATTGCTCGTGGGCGCGGACATCCGACGGGCACTCGCCGATCGACACGATCTCGATCTGGCGCTCATACCCGCGGAGTGTATCAACGACGACGGGCTCTTTCTCGACGAGGAATCGTTCATTGCGCTGCGGGAGTCGCTCCCCATGCCGGTGTTCCCCTCGTACGATTTCATCGACGCGCTCGTGCCTGAAGGCGACGCGGCAATACGTACCGCAGCATGAGTCTTCCAGTCGTAGCCATCGTCGGACGCCCGAATGTCGGGAAGTCCCATCTATTCAATCGCCTCGTGGGCGAGGCCACGGCCATCGTCTCCGACGAGGCCGGCACCACGCGTGACCGTCACTTTGGCCAGGTCGAGTGGGCCGGCGCGCATTTCTGGTTGGTCGATACGGGCGGCCTGATCGAGGACTCGACCATTCCCATGGATGTCGAGATCCGCAAGCAGGTGATGCAGGCCATTGCCGAGGCGGACCTCATGATGCTCGTCGTCGACGCGAAAGTCGGTGTGCATCCGAGCGATTCGCGCATCGTCGACCTGATGCGTCAGGCCAAGAAGCCGTTCGTGGTCGTGGCCAACAAAGTCGACGTCCCCGAAAGCACCGACTACTACGAGTTCTATCGACTCGGCGCCGGCGATGTGCTGCCGGTGTCCGCGCAGAACGGCAAAGGCTCCGGCGACCTGCTCGATGCGTTGGTCGCAAAGATCCCGGAGTCTCCCGAGGATTCGAGCAACGCGACGCGCATCGCCGTGATCGGTCGGCCAAACGTCGGCAAATCGTCGTTTGTCAATCGATTGCTGGGTGAGGAGCGGCTGGTAGTGCATGATGCGGCCGGCACCACGCGCGACTCCATCGATGCACCGATGCGCTACAAAGACCATGATCTGGTCTTCGTCGACACGGCGGGGTTGCGTCGGCAGTCGAAGATCGACGAGGGCGTCGAGTTCTATGCGTCGCTGCGCACGCGCCGGGCAATCGACAGCTCCGATGTCTGCATCCTCATGATCGATGCGACTGAAGGATTGCAGAACCAGGATCTCAAGATTGCGACCGTGGCGTGGGAAGCCGGTCGTGGTCTGATCCTGGTGTTGAACAAGTGGGATGTGTACGCCGACAAGACCGACAAGAGCGCCGACAAGTTCAAGAAGGACGTGATCGAAAAGGCACCGTACCTGGCATATGTGCCGTTTCTGTTCACGTCCGCCAAGACCGGTATGCGGGTCACCAAAGTGCTGGATATTGCGCTCGGCGTGCAGGAGCAGCGCCTCCGGCGCATTTCAACGTCGCACGTCAACGATGCGTTGCAGGAGATCATCGCCAAGTTGCAGCCGCCGCAAGCTGCGGGTCGGGAAGTGAAACTCAACTATGCGACGCAGGTTGAGGTGGCGCCGCCGACGTTCGCGTTCTTCGGCAATCATCCGGAACTGATTCCAGAGCACTATCACCGGTATATCCACAATCAGCTCCGCGACAAGTTTGGCTTCCTTGGCTCGCCGGTTCGCATTCTCATGAAGCGGAAGAGTTCGGCCGCGTGACCTCGGCGATTGCACTCGCCGTCGTCGCGGCGTACCTCATCGGCTCCATTCCCACGGCGTATCTGGTCGGTCGCGCCAACGGCATCGACCTGCGCACCGTGGGCTCCGGAAACCTCGGCGCAACCAATGTGTTTCGCACACTCGGATGGAAGTGGGGCTTGCTGGTGTACGTGGTCGATCTCCTCAAAGGGGCAGGGCCCGTGCTGTTTCTGCCTGCCGCTGCCGGCGTCGCGCGCGGATGGCCGTGGGGCATCGTGTTCGGCATTGCCGCCATCGTCGGTCACGTCCGCCCGATTTTTCTTCTCGGCCGCGGCGGTGGCAAAGGGGTCGCAACGGCGAGCGGCGTGTTCCTGGCGCTCGCACCGCTGGCTGCAGGCTGCGCATTGATTGCGTTCGTGCTCGTCGTGGCGGCCTTTCGATATGTGTCACTGGGATCGCTGGTCGGAGCGGCGGTGTTACCGGTGGTGCTGCTGATACAAGAACACGGTCCCACGCCACTGGTGCTGGTCAGCGGGTGTGTTGCCGCATTCGTGTTCTGGACGCATCGCGAGAATATCGGGCGCCTGCGTCGCGGTGAGGAGCGGCGCGTGGGACGCCCGCAGGGCGCTGCCACATGACCGGCGCGTCGACCCGCTCGGTCATTCCCAGTGCTGTTATCGGCGGCGGCGCGTGGGGAACGGCCATCGCCGACCGGCTGTCGCGCAACGGTCACCCGGTGACGTTATGGGCGCGTGAATCCGACGTGGTGGATGCCGTCAACCACCACCACGAAAACCCGCGATTTCTGGCAGGGGCCCGACTCTCCCCGACCTTGCGTGCCTCGAGCGATATGGACGATGCGCTGCGAGGCGCTGCGCTGGTCGTGTACGCGGCTCCCTCGCACGTGCTGCGACGCGTGGTGGCCGCGGGGCACGCCTCTGTAGCGGCCGGTGCGGTCTTGGCGGTGGCGACCAAAGGCATTGAACGCGAAACCATGGCGCTCATGACCGACGTGGTCGTGCAGGAAGCCAACGCGCACGATGTGGTCGCCGTGAGCGGGCCAAGTTTTGCGGCTGAAGTCGCGGCCGGGCAACCCACGGCGATTGTCGCGGCAAGTGCAAGTCACACGGCCGCCACGCTGGTGCAGCATGCCATGAGCGCCACGGCCTTTCGCGTCTACACGAGCGACGATGTGATCGGCGTGGAATTGGGTGGAGCCCTGAAGAACGTGATGGCGGTGGCAACAGGCATTCTCGACGGGCTCGGACTGGGGTTCAATCCGAGGGCGGCTCTGATGACGCGCGGACTCGCCGAAATGACGCGCCTCGGCGTGGCGCTCGGCGCACGCGGCGAAACCTTTGCGGGTCTTGCCGGACTGGGTGACCTTGTGCTCACGTGCACCGGGGCGCTCTCGCGCAATCGCGCACTCGGCGTCGCGATCGGACAAGGGCAGTCACTCGAGGATGCGCTCGCCGGCAAGGATACTGTGGCCGAAGGTGTCCTCAATACGCAGAGTGCGCGCGAGCTGGCACATCGCGCCGGCGTGGAAATGCCCATCATCGAAGCCACGCACCGCATTCTGTTTGACGGTCAGGCGCCGCGTGAAGCGATCGACGAATTGATGATGCGCGAACTTCGCGCCGAACGAGACTGACGCATGGCGGCCCGCGGCGAGCCCATTCAGGAGTTCTACTCGATCGGTGAGGTGTGCGAGCTCACCGAGCTCAAGCCGCACGTGCTCCGCTATTGGGAAAGCCAGTTCAAGTTGCTCAATCCGGCGAAGAATCGCAGTGGGAATCGCGTCTATGCGCGACGGGAAGTCGAGCTGATTCTGCTGGTCAAGCACCTGCTGTACACCGAGAAGTACACCATCGATGGTGCGCGCCAGAAACTGGACGAACACCGCAAGGGCGGGTCGCTGCGTACGGCGGCGCGTGCGGCGCTTGAAGTTCAGGCCATCGAATCGATCGAGCGTGAATTGGCGGAACTGCAGGCGCTGCTTGACGAGCGGCCCATACCGCCGCGACCTGCCGTGCCGTCCGCGCCCTCCACTCCCGACCGCTGAACTGTCGATGCGCATCCTGCTGAGCAATGACGATGGGATTCTCGCCAAAGGGCTGTCGGTGCTGGAACGCGCCTGCGAGCCGCTGGGTGAGCTGTACGTGGTCGCCCCGGATCGCGAGCAGAGTGCGACGAGTCACTCGCTGACGCTGCATCATCCGTTGCGACCCGTGCAGTTGGGCGAGCGACGCTGGCAAGTTGATGGGACGCCGACCGATTGCGTGATGCTCGCCTGTGAGGCGCTGCTCGATGTGCGCCCGGACTTCGTGATCAGCGGCATCAATCACGGGCCCAATATGGGCGAGGACGTCTTGTACTCGGGCACCGTGGCGGCCGCGATGGAAGGACTCGCGCTTGGCATTCCCAGTATTGCCGTGTCGTTCGCCGGCAGTGTGCTACGCGCCGACGCGTTGCTCGAGACGCAAGTCGACGTATTGCGCGCGTTGCTCAAGCGGTTGATCACATTGCCGGTGTTTCCGGCGGACACGTTGCTCAATGTGAACCTGCCGGCGGTCACAGCCGATCAGGTGCGGGGCTCGCGATTGACGCGCCTCGGACGCCGGGTCTTCAGCGACTCGATCTCGCGCATGAAGGACCCGTGGGGCAGGGACATTCTCTGGATCGGCGGCGGATCCGTCGAATGGAGCGGTCCCGATGACTCCGATTTCCGGGCTGTGCACGACGGCTATATCTCCGTGACTCCGCTGCACCTCGACCTGACGCACAATCACATTCTCGATACCGCGATGGACTGGTGGCAGGCTCCGTAGAACCCGAGTTCCGGGGCGCACGTCGTCGACTGGTTGAGACGCTGCAGGACAAGGGGATCAAAGACCTCGCGGTTTTGCGCGCCATCGACATGGTCCCGCGGCATCTGTTTGTGCCGCCCAGCGTGCGACACCGGGCGTACGAAGACAGCGCGCTCCCGATTGGCAATCGCCAGACCATCTCGCAGCCCTTCGTGCACGCGCGGTCGATCGAACACGTGATGCTGACCGGCACTGAACGCGTCCTCGAGATTGGCACCGGCTCGGCCTACCAGACGGCCTTGCTGGCTCAGCTCGCGGCGCAGGTGTTTTCAATCGAACGGGATCCGGCCCTGCTGGACCGAGCCCGACAACTTCTGGCCCAGGCCAACGTGAGGAACGTGTCGGTTCTCCTCGGTGATGGCACGTTGGGGTGGCGCGAGTACTCGCCGTACGATGCGATCATTGTCAGCGCGGGCGCACCGGCGATTCCACCGGCGCTGGAGGAGCAGCTTGCCGAGGGCGGGCGATTGCTCATCCCGATCGGTGATCGGGACGAGCAGATGCTCACGGTTTTCACGCGCCGTGGCGGAAAACTCGATCGGCGTGACATTGGACCCGTCCGCTTCGTCCCCCTTATTGGGGCGGGTGGTTGGCCGCCTTCGTAGCGGCAGGTTCTCCCCGCGTTTGCGGGACAGCCCCCGGCCGCGCATCTTCGCACTGATCGCCCCGCCACGCCGAGCGCGCCATGTCTGCACTGCAGCCGTCCACATTCGAATCGCACACACCGCTTGCCGAGGCCGGGACCCCGGCGCGCGATCGCGGTCCGTATGCGCAGCCGTCGCCACACCAGCAGGCGGGGAACGTCGACGCCGTGTTGATTGACGCGATTCGTGCAAACCGCGGCCCATACGTTCCGGCGCCGTGGCGCATGGTGACGGACGAACCTGCGAGCAGGGGGGCAGCCGTCCTGCCTGCGTCGTCTCACACGGACGAAGCGCGACTTCAGGTGATTTCTGCGGATGCTCACGTACCTTCACAAGGTTCGGAGATGGTGCCGACACTTCTGATGGCTGTGGCGCCAGCATCCGACGTCGAGTCAGCTGTCGACTCCGCGCCGATCGAGCTGCCGTGGATCGACGCGTTCATGGACACGCCGGAGACAGGCGAGTCCTCAGACGCTACGGAATCGGCGAACTTCATCGCGGCACCTCACGCGATACTTGAGGAGGCCGCGGAAGTGAACGCCGAGGTGGCAGAGGAAGCGGCACCTGAGGTCGTTTCTGAGCAGGCATCAGATCGGACGCTCGACGCTGCGGCGGATTCCAAGCTGCACGCTGCGATGGACACTGCCACGGATACGACTGCCGAAGCCGAATGGCCGCTTTCCGAAGCGGGTGATGCGATGCGGGCACTTGCCGATGACCTGGTCGCACGCGAGGCCACCGCGCGTGACGTGGTGGAGTCGGATGAGGTTGCGGCACCGGTTGAGGCGACATCGGATTTCGCGGGGACGCGTCCCGATGCTGAACCGCCGTTCGCGCAGACGCCGCCGCTGCCGATGTGGGGTGACGAAGACCTGATGAACATCATGCCGGTTTCGCGGACACCCGAAACCGGGATGCCGGGACATTGGGCGGGTGCGCACCCGGCAGAGGCACCTGCGTCGTCGGCCGGTGCCGACTCGACAAGTGGCCAGTCGGAGCATGGAAACCGGGAAGCCGTCGCCTTGGTGCTCGAGGCATTGGCGCAGCGTACACGGAATGGCGAACTCGCCATCCCCGGCAACGCCTCGGAGATGGGAGACGCGGCCGTGCTCGCGGCGACCTTGGCTACGCTTCTTGGCGCTCGTCGCTAGCCATTGACGCGAGGGCTCGTCCGGCGCGCCGTTTCGATCGCTGGCGCGCTGACGACAGGGGAGTGGTGCTGACGCCAATTCATCGGTCGCGATAACTTCTCCCGCATGACTTCACACTCGCAGCAGGCGATGCAGGATTCCGATCTGGCGCGACGCGTCACCGCGGTTGTTCGGGACGTGCCAGATTTCCCGAGCCCTGGGATTCTCTTCAAGGACATCACTCCGGTCCTGGCCGATCCGTCGCTGATGGCGGAGATTATCGCGGCCATGACGGCGCCGTTTCGCGACGACGGTATCACGCACATCGTGGCGATCGAGAGTCGCGGTTTCTTGTTTGGTATGCCGATGGCCCTCGCGCTCCGGGCGTCGTTTGTGCCCGTGCGGAAACCGGGCAAGCTGCCATGGGAGACGGTCAGCGAATCGTATGCGCTCGAATACCGCGAGGACGTGCTCGAGATGCATCGGGACGCGGTCAACGCGGACAGTCGCGTCCTCGTGGTGGACGACGTGCTCGCGACCGGTGGCACCGCGGAAGCGGCCATCCGTCTGACGCGCCGACTCGGCGCCACGGTCGTCGGTGTCAGCATGCTGAGCGAACTGTCGTTCCTCAACGGGCGGACCCGGCTTGGCGAGACCCCCGTTCATGTGATCGTGACGTACTGACTCGGTGCGTCACGGCTGGCGAGGTGAGGCGACGTGCCGATAACTTCGTCCGACCGCGGCGACTCGCCGCGGGAGATGTTGCCCCCGTAGCTCAGTTGGATAGAGCAGCAGTTTCCTAAACTGTTGGTCGCCGGTTCGACTCCGGCCGGGGGTACTCCGTGTGTTTGCTCCCAATGCGCAGGGTTCGCCCTCACCACCGTGCTCGATGCCGCCACCAATGCTGACGGGAACGCTGAGTGGAACGCTGAGTGGAAAGCTGATCGGAATGATGATCGGAATCGCGCTGGGAACGCTCTTGGCGTGCGGACTGTCGCTGGAGGTGAGCGCGCAGGACGCCGTGACGTCCCGCTACATCTCGATTGGCGCCGGCGCCCGGCGGGGAAGCACAACCCGCATCGACTCGCTCGCCCAGATTGCGACACGGCTGCTGGAAATCCGGTGGTTTGACGGAGGGCAGGCGCCGGTCGAGGTGGATGGATGTCACCTGGCGCTTGGAGCGGCGCGCACGGACGGCAAAGTGCGCGTTCTCACCACCCAGCGCTTCGACGTCGCCTTTCTGAGTGCCGAGGCAAGCGCGATCGAGCACGACTCGCCGACCATGACCAGTGCGGTGCATTTTCGCGGACGCGACGGGAATCGCTTCGTGATCACGGAATCGGAGCGCGTGGTGGGCCAGGGGCGCGGGATCATTCAGGTCGACACGGTCGACTTCGTCACCATCGGCGTCGCGCTTGGGGATCCGAAAAAGGAGCTGGCGGCGATCCGCCGTCTGATCGGCGCGTTCGCCGAAGCCTGCGCGCTGGCCGGACCAGTGCCATAGCGGCGTGAATTCGCTATGTTTAGCGGCTACCCAGTATTTGACGGCTGCGGGCTTCGTCTCGCGCCACGTTTGTTTCCTCCAGCACGCACCGCCGCATGGCTCAGGCTACGCGCACTTCGACCTCTTCGGCCGGTTTGTCTGACGATCCGATCGAGAACGTCACGACATGGTTGCAGGTCAACCAGAAGCCCATTTTGGCTGTGGTCGGCATTGCCGCCGCTGCCGCCATCGCGATCTTCGGCTATCGCTACATGGATGGCAAGAAACGCGCTGACGCCAACGCACAGCTCTACCGGGCGGCGGCGCCGCTGGCTGAAGGCAAGCTGCCCGAGGCGGCCGCCGGACTCGAGCGCGTGGCCACGAGCTTTGCCGGCACGGCGTCGGGCACGCAGGCCGCGCTGATGCTGGGGCAGATTCTCTACGACCAGCAGAAGTTTCCGGAAGGGATCGCCGCGCTCGAGAAGGCCAAAGGGTCGGCTGGGAGCGACTTTGGCGCCTCCATCGAAGCGCTGATCGCCACCGGATACGAAGGCCAGGGCAAGTTCGATCTGGCTGCCGAACACTATGGGAAGGCGGCGGCGGCGGCGAAGTATCCGCTGGACAAGGCGGCCAACCAGGCGGCGCAGGCGCGAATTCTGACAACGGCTGGCAAGGCGACTGAGGCCCGGAAGATCTGGGAAGAACTCGCCAAGCAAGAGAATCTGCCGTTCGCGCAGGAAGCGCAGGTTCGACTCGGCGAGTTGATCGGCGCCGGCAAGTAACGCGAACGCTGGTCACGCGATCGGCGATTCGAAGGCCCGGGCAGCATCTGCCCGGGCCTTTGTCATAGGTCGCCGATCAGCGCCGGCAGGGGCGTCCGCTTGCACCGAAATGCCACCTGTCAAGAGCGGTTGAGAGCGATAATTGGCCGCTCACCTATGCGCATAATACATGTTATGTAAACCAAGTGGCGTGGATAACTGTGGGAAATGTTGGTGGATGACTCACGGTTGAGTTCGTAAGAACTCACCTAACCCCTTGTTCCACAGATGCTTACGTCCGTCCACTGAACGCAGCTCGGAACGTCTCGCTCACGAATGTCCCAAGCTGTGCACGTGTCCACATTGCAGCCGCTGTTTTTGCACCGCGCATGCGTGTCGCGTTTTCGAGCCGATTTCGGCCCGCCGCCATTGATGCAATACCGCCCTAAGTGCCGTGCTATTCAGAGGTTGAGGTCGCCGATACGACCTCGAAAAACCACGCGCCCTTCACCTCGCAGCGTCGGCAACCACTGGTTGTCCCGATGCGTCAGGTGCACAATCAAGTCTCGTCCGGAGCTCGTGCGGATGGTGACCGGCGACGACGCCAGCCCCCACGCGGTCAGCAAGATCGCGGTCGCCACCGCACCCGTTCCGCACGCGAGGGTCTCCCCCTCGACGCCGCGCTCAAACGTCCGGTACCGCCAACGGCCGTCCGGCATCGCCGAGACCCAGTTGACGTTGGCGCCCGTCGCGCCCGCTCGCTCATGCCACCGAAGCATCGGGCCTCGAGCGGCCACATCGATCTGCTCGGCGTCGGTTGTCAGCACCACGAGGTGTGGAATGCCAGCCACCGCAAAGCCGATCCTGGATTCCCCGGATGCCGGCGCAATGTCGATGTCCGTCAGCACCGTCGAGACTGGTTGGAGATCGATCTCCGGCAACATATGGCTGAGTCTGCTTCGGATGAGTCCCGCCGGAGTGGCCAACGTCATCCCCTCGGGCGCTCCGAAGCCCAGTAATGCAG
>JAGNMU010000427.1 GCA_017991005.1 Gemmatimonadaceae bacterium
ATGATGAGCTGCTGGACGAGCTCGATGAACTCGACGAGCTGCTCGAACTCGAGGAGGCGCCGACGTTCCATGCAAATGACTGGTCCAACGTGTTGCCCTGCCGGTCGGTTACCCGCACGTAGACGGTGTGCAGGCCTGAGGCCTCTTTGGTGATGGACACCGTGGCCGAACCCTTTGCTAGCCCGATCAAGGTGAGGTCGGTAAAAGGTCCCTTGGGCACATCAGACCATGCGATTGACTTGACGTCGCCCACATTCACGCTGTTTGTCGTGATGGCCAGAGCAATGGGGGCGCCAACGGCTGGGGGGTTCGGGGTCCCCTTAATGGTGATCTTCAACGCGTCGGCCGCCACGTTCCCAAGCCACGGCGTGTAGGTCGTCTGCGCCGAGGGCGCGGCGACGCTCGCAACGACCGGAATCAGCGTCGCACCCAGCGAAAAAAGCCGGCGCCGCGTGATCGCGTCCTCGAGTTTCGGCAGGTGACTGGCGAGGAGCCCGCTCTTGTCCAGCTCTTCGAGCGCCAGGCGCACGAGATCTTCATCTTCCGGCGCGTCCGTCGTGTCGTGGAGCAGCTTGGCCAGGTCGGCAGTGGTCCGCTGTCCGTCGGACAAGCGCCAGACCAGCGCGGCCGTGCGATTCAGCCGGTGGGCAGTCTGTGTCTGCTGATCGTAGACGACCAGTTCCTGGCCGACCTCCTGCGCGATCAGTTGCTCTTTTCTCGACTCAGGTTTCACGCGCTCTCTCCGTTGCCCAACTCAGGCCGTTACCCGGCGCAATACATCATCCGCGATGTCGCGCGCCTCGCCTCGATCGCCTGCCAATGTCACCGCAGTTTCTGCGGCGTGCGCCAGCGTCTTCAATACCCGCGCCGGCGCCGTTTGCGCCCGCACCGCATGCGCGAGCAGTGCCAGCACGGTGCTGCCGGCTGTTTCGGTTGCAGGTGCCCACTGGGTACCGGCGACATATTGTGTCGCCATCACCAGGCTGACCGGCAACCGTTTCGTGCCGCGCGTGCCGCCGATGTCCTCCGGCTCCACGCGATCCACCCGTCCGTCCTCCCGCCGAAGCTGCAGAGGCTTGGCAAACGGATAGAGCCGACCCCGTCGATCCAGCACGGCGTATTCGTCGGAATAATACGATGCTCCGGCACGCACCAGCGCCTCGACCAACGAGGACTTTCCCGAATGGCTCGCGCCGGGGATCAGCACCGCCCGGCCGTTCCAACCCACAGCCCCGGCGTGTATGAACGTCCAGCGCGTCGAGAGCCGAGCCACATCAAATCGCACCAGCCCCTCAAAGACGTGCAAGGCATCCGCTTCCGCAAAGACCTCCGCTTCGAGATGGTCGTCGTCATACACGCGCCAGAACGGTCGGACGCCATCGGCCGACCGCGTTTCGCTGCTCACGATGGAGTAGACCCGCGCGCCCGCTCGCGAGGTCCTGGACAATCGCGAGCCCGGCGGCAGACATGCCACTACCTTCGGGAGCAGTGATGCGTCGGTGACGCTCACCTCGTAGTGCACGCCGAACGCGCGTGCGGTGACGGCTGTGACGGACATTTACAAGGGTAGAGTATAGATAGAAACGGAGATCTCGTGGGTGTGAAGATTCATCCAACGGCCGTGGTCGATCCGGCCGCCGCACTGGGTGTTGACGTCGAGATTGGGCCGCACGCGGTTGTTGAGGCGCACGCCCGCATCGGCGATCGCACGCGACTGTTGGCCTCCGCGTATGTCGCGTCGCCGTCGGAGATCGGCGCCGACTGTGAACTGCACATGGGCGCCGTCGTCGGACATGCGGCACAGGTGCGCGGACTGCAGCGCGCGGGTGGCCGCGTTGAGATCGGCGCGCGCACCGTCATTCGAGAACACGCGACCATCCATCGATCCATGCGTGACGACGGTGTAACGGTCGTGGGCGCAGACACCTTTCTGTTGGCCTCGTCACATGTCGCGCACGACTGTCACGTGGGCGCCGGCGTGACGCTTGCGAACGGTGTGCTGCTGGCCGGATTCGTCACGATCGGCGACGGCACGTTCATCTCGGGCAACGCGGTGGTGCATCAGCACGTGCAGATTGGCGCGCTCGCGATGATCGCCGGCCTGGCGCGCGTGTCGAAAGATGTGCCGCCGTTTGCCATGGTCATTGGCGATTCCGAAGTGTGCGGCCTCAACGTTGTGGGCATGCGTCGTGCGGGGATGTCTGCGGCGCAGCGCCGACATGCGCAGGAGGCGTACGCGGTGGTTTACCGGTCGCGCCGCAATGTGTCGCAGGCCGCCGACCATCTGCGCACGCTGCCGCCGAACGACGAGATCGCGGCGTGGCTCGCGCTGATCGAGGCATCGACACGGGGACTGTGTGCGGCCCGTCGTCGCATCTACCGCGGGCTCGACTGATAGACCACCAGCGCGACCGCGACGCCCTTGGTGAAGTTGAGGCCATCGACGCGCGTGACCTCGACATAGGGCAACTGCGTCTGCGCCGCTTCTGCGGCGAACGCTGCCGCGTCTTTCGCATCGACGAAGGCGAAGCGACAGGCACCGCCGCCGAGGAACGCGATCGCGCCGGTCACGCTGGTCGCGCGGGTCTCGGTGCCCGTCAGAAACACCACGCTGGGTTCCTGATATCCGAGCGACGTCACCGCGGTCGGATGAGCGCAACCCGATCTCGCCATGATCTCGGCCAGCGTCGCCGCGGGAAAGAGCGGTCGCAGATGTGGCAACACCGTGCCGTAGATGCCGGCCGACAAGCACAGCGCGGCGACGACGCTCGCGACGAGCGCGGCCTCCGGCCGGTCACGCCGAAGCTCGCGCCAACTGCCGATGCTGATCGCCACGGCTCCGATGATGAGCACCCATGCGATCGGGCTGGGTGAGCGACCGAATGCGAATGAGCCCCCGATGGCGAGGGCGCCCACGATGAGCGGCACGAGAACGCCCCAGATGGTGCCGCGTCTCAGCCACTGCCGGTTCGACAGCTCCCGAGTGGTGACGGCCTGCGCGACCAGAATGGCGATGGCGGGGTACAGCGGCAGCACGTACTGCGGCAGCTTGTTCACGAGCAGTTCGCACACGATCCAGGTGGGCACCGTCCATGCCAGGAGAAAGCTCGTTCCGGGCACACGGCGGTCTCTGACGACGGCGGGAATCGCCAGGCCGACAAACGTCGATCCCGGCCAAAAGGTGAGCCAGAACACCAGAACGAAGTAGCCGGGGGGCGCGGCGTGGCTTTTCAATCCGCGAACAAATCCAGGCACGAAGTCTCGCGCGAACTCGCTGACGAACGCGGCGCCGGACTGCGCGTAAATCGCCAGGAGCCACGGCAGCACCAGCGCCGAGCACCAGAGCAGACCCAGCATCGGCCTGAGATGTCCCAACCATCGGATCGAGCGTTCACGCCACGAGAGCGTCGCAACGCAGAGACCGACCACCAGCACGATCACCGGCCCCTTGAGCAATACGCCGGCAGCCACCGCCGTCCAGAAGATCGCCGGCGCCATCCAACGCTCTCGATGGGTGAGAGGCCGCGCGTGTGCGACCACATAGGCGAGCGCCACTGCTCCCAGCGCGGCGGTCGTCGAGAGCAGCAACATCGCGTCGGTCACGGCCAGGCGCGCTTCCACGCCGAGCAGCACGCAGCTCGCCATCAGCAACCCGGCGAGCAGGGCCGCCCGCCGCGTGACCAGCATCAGCGCTGCCCAGTAGGTGAGCCACACCGCGCTGATCGCGCCCACCAGTGACGGCACGCGATAGATCCAGATGGCGGTCAGCGCATTGGGCACGTCGAGCCCCCGCGCGGCCGACACCGCAGCCGTCTGCAACCAGAAGATGCCGATGGGCTTCTTGTAATACGGCTCATTCTGAAACCGGATGTCGATGTAGTCGCCGCTCTCCGCCATTTGCTTCGCGGCCTGCGCGTACTGCACCTCGTCGCGATCGACGGGCGGGATGGTGAAGACGCCTGGGAGAAAGCTGAGCACGCTCGCCACGAAGAGTGCGAGCAGGGCACGCGAGTGCGACTTCGCGATGGCGTCGAGTGCGGACACGGCGACTGAGATCCTACGCTGAAGTGGCGTGGCGCCCACTCGCCGTATAATTCCGCCGATGAAGTCGCTGTACGTCGCGGGCTAT
>JAGNMU010000428.1 GCA_017991005.1 Gemmatimonadaceae bacterium
CATGTATGCAACACCGCGGGATCCTTGTTTGCCGGAGACACTGTCATGCTGTTCGAGCCATACCAATTCCGCACGTTGTCATTGCAAAATCGCCTGGTCATGGCGCCGATGACACGCAATCGCGCCACGGTGGATCATCTGCCCACGCCGGAGATGGCGGAGTACTACGCGCAGCGCGCGTCGATGGGCCTGATCATCACCGAAGGCACGTCGCCATCGCCCGACGGACTGGGGTATGCGCGTATTCCGGGCATTTTCAACGCGGCGCAAGGCGACGCGTGGCGTGAAACCACCGAGGCCGTTCACGCGAAGGGCGCGCGGATCTTCGTGCAGCTCATGCACAACGGCCGCGCGTCCCACGTGGCCAACATGCCGGCTGGCGCGCGGGTCGTGTCGTCCACCGTCACGCCATTGCCGGATCCCATCTACACCGACGACGCCGGACTGCAGCCGGCCAGCACGCCACACTGCCTGACTGTGGCCGAGATCGCGACGGTGGTGGCGGAGTACGCGTCGGCGGCAAGCATCGCCATGGCCGCCGGCTTTGACGGCATCGAACTGCATGCGGCCAACGGCTATCTGATTGAGCAGTTTCTCAATCCGCTGGTGAACGACCGCACCGATGGCTACGGCGGCGCGATCGTGGCGCGCAACCGGTTCGCTCTCGAGGTCACGCGCGCGTGCATCAAGGCCATCGGCGCCGATCGCGTGGGCATGCGCATCTCGCCGTACGGCGTGTTCAACGGCACCGGAGCGTTTCCCGACATGGACACACAGTACCTGTCGCTGGTGACGGAGTTGAGCGTGTTGGACGTGTTGTACGTGCACCTGGTGGACCACTCGTCGATGGGTGCTCCAGCGGTGCCAGCGCCGTTCAAACACACGCTGCGCAAGGCGTTCACGGGCGCGTTCATCGCCTCGGGCGGCATGAACCGCGAGCGCGCGGAAGCGGTGCTCACGAGTGGCGAGGCGGACCTCGTTGCTTTCGGTCGCACGTCACTGGCCAATCCCGATTTGCGAGAGCGGCTGGAAGACGACGTCGCGCTGAACGAGCCGGACATGGCGACGTTCTATACGGCGGGTGAACCGGGCTACGCGGATTATCCGGTGGCGCTGGCGGTGTAGTCGATGTGCCGGACGGCGCCTACGGCGGTAGATTCTCGCGATGCGCCTCTCACTCACTGCACTCGGTTCGTTCGCGTTGCTGGCTGGCTGTCACGCCGCATCGCCGTCCACCTCCGTCGCACCGTCTGGCAGTTCGGGGCGCTACTTCTGGAGTGAACGCGCGGTTGGCGCCCGTCATACGCTGCTGCCAACGCCAAAGACCGTGGTGTACGGCGGATACGATCCCGTGTCCACGCCGGTATTGCGGGTTGCATCGGGAGACGAGCTCGACCTCTCGGCGGTATCTACGTGCGGCGCGCGGTTGCTGCAGCCCGGTGTCGATACGGGTACCGTGGAGCCCGCCTATCGCGCCATCACGGCTGCAGTGCGCGATTCGACACTGCGGCGCGGTCCCGGCGGGCATATTCTGACGGGGCCGGTCTACGTGGAGGGCGCCGAGCCGGGAGATGTGCTGGAGGTGCGCATCAAGGCGGTGGATATCGCGATTCCATTTGCGTGTAATTCGTTCGGTCCACGCAGCGGGTTCTTGCCCGAGGCGTTTCCGGGTGTGTCGCGGAGCCGCATCGTGCCGCTCGATACCAAACGCATGATCGGACGCTTCTCCGATTCACTCGGCATCGAGATTCCACTGCGTCCGTTCTTTGGCAGCATGGGTGTTGCGCCGCCGCCGGTGCGCGGACGCGTGAACAGTGCGCCGCCGGATATTCATGCGGGCAATCTGGATAATAAGGAATTGGTGGCGGGCACCATTCTCTACATCCCGGTGCACGTGAAGGGCGCGCTCTTTCAGGCCGGAGACGGACATGCGGCGCAGGGCGATGGCGAGGTGGATATCACCGCACTCGAGACGGCGCTCAAGGGCCGCTTTCAGCTCATCGTGCGCAAGGACATGAAGCTCACCTGGCCGCGCGGTGAGACGGCCACGCATTGGATCGCGATGGGCACGGATACGAGTCTCACGGTGGCGGCCAAGACGGCGGTGCGCGAGGCGATTGCGCTGTTGGCCGATGTCAAGCAGATGTCGCGCGAGGATGCGTACATGCTGGTGAGCACCGCGTGCGATGTGCGCATCACGCAACTGGTGGACGGGACGATGGGGGTGCACGTCATGATCCCGAAGAGCCTGTTTGTGCGGCGGTGACGAGCGAACGTCATACTCGACCAGCAATGAACTTTGATCTCGAGCAGGGCGCACAGATCCTGGCCAGCACGCCGCGGGTGTTGCTGGCGTGGCTCTCCACACTCGATGATGCGTGGACGACGGCCACCGAAGGGCCGGATACGTGGAGTGCGTACGACATCGTGGGTCACCTGCTGCACGGCGAAAGCACCGACTGGATGCCGCGCGCGCAAACCATTCTGGCGCAGGGCAGCGATCGCATATTCGCGCCGTACGATCGCTTTGCGCAGTTTCGTGAGAGTCAGGGGAAGTCGCTCGATGAACTGTTGGCGGAGTTCGCGGGTCTGCGGGCGGCCAATCTTGCCACGCTGTCGAGTTGGCAACTCACCGAGGCGCAGCTTGCACTGACCGGCGAACATCCGGCGTTCGGCACGGTGACACTACGGCAATTGTTGGCCACGTGGGTGGCTCATGACCTGACGCATCTGGCGCAGATCGCGCGCGTGATGGCCAAGCGGTACAGGGACGAGGTTGGCCCGTGGCGAGAGTATCTGCCTTTACTGGACCGCTAGCCTGTTCGACAACTGCCTTTTTACCACAGAGGGCACAGAGACACAAAGAACAGCGAAACAACAATCTGCTGTTCTTTGTGTCTTTGTGCCCTCTGTGGTGAAAGGTTGTTGATCGGCGCTATCTCGCATGCGTGTGGTTGGCGACGGCAGGGCGCGGATACCAACGCCAGAGAGCCACACTGCACAACAGCGGCACCAGCGCGCCGATCCATGGGGCAACGGCCGACGCGTACGCCGTACGAGACGGATCCACCGCGAGGCTCCAATAGCCCGGTGAGGATTTCTCTCCCACCGCCCACTGCGCGATGTTGACCGCCGCGTGGAGCCCGATGGGCATCGCCAGACCGCCGCTCACTGTGGCCGCGACACCAAACAACACTGCACTCGGGAGCACACCCATCACCACGGTTTGCCACGCCCATCCGAAGAGCAGATGCGTCGCGCCGAACGCCAGCGACACAATGACGATGGCCGGCCACGTGCCGAGCGACTTCGTGAGTGTGTGCAGCGGATAGCCGCGGAATCCCAGCTCCTCCATGCATGACAGCGCCAGAAATCCTGTAGCCGTGAGCAGGAGTGTGGGAACCGACGGTGATGGCAGGGCCGTGGCGCGCAGTGGACCGGCAAGGAGTGAGATCAGGGTGAGCGTCACCGCGTATACCGAGATGCCCGTTGCGAGGCCGTGTGACAAGCGGGCAAGTGTACCCGCATTGACACGAACGATTGCCGGACGCGTCGTCGGGGCATCAAAGCGCAACGCCACGATCGTCAGACCGACGATGGCCGCCGAGGCGATGATGCCCCAGGTGAGATCCGCAACGCGCGGCGGCGCCATGCCCTTGGGGATGGACGCCAGAAAGAGAATGAGGAGGTAGCCAAGGAGAAACAGCGCGACGCGGAGTCCGCGAGAGGCGCCGAGTCGTGCACGAACGGGCGGGTCACCAGCGTCCACCAGCAGGCTCCGAGAGAGGTCCGCTCACTACGCCGCGGGCGCGCGGGAAGTGTCAGGCGGGAACGGGCGCTGTGGGCTCCCCGAATTGCGCGTCGCCGAGTCGCCACCACATCATTCGAACATGGCGCCCACTCTCGTCCCGACCTCACTGCCCGCGTGGCATCGTCCCTTTGTGGAGCGCGTGTGCGAGCTGTTCGCACGCGACACCCGGGTGTTGGGAATCGCCGCGGGCGGCTCGTGGCTGACCGACACCATGGACGAGTACAGTGATCTCGACTTCGTGGTCGTCACCGAGAACGATGGACACGCGTCGGCGCTCGCCGATGCGATGGTGTTCGCC
>JAGNMU010000050.1 GCA_017991005.1 Gemmatimonadaceae bacterium
CGACGACGTGGTGACCACATCCATCTCCATCTGTCGTCCGGTGGCCGACCGGTGCAGCCACGTTCCGGCGCTTTGTTTGGCCTCGGAGAAGGGCAAGCGGGCGCCGCTAAACCGTGCGATCTCGCTGGGCTCGAGCAGATCCACGACGCGCAGACTGAGAAAGCGCTCGCGATCATAGCCGTACTTTTCCACGGCGGCCTCGTTGACGGCCATGATCTGCATCGTATCCGCGTCCCACGCCCACATCGGCAGCGGATTGCTGTCGAACAGGAAGCGATACCGGCGTTCGCTGTCAGCGAGTGCGGCGTTGCGGCGTTCAACCGTGTCAGCCATCTGGTTGAACGCGTTGCCGAGCAGGCGAATTTCATACGGGCCGCCGGTGGTGGCGCGTGTGCCCGTATCGCCGCGCTCAAATCCGCGTGCGGCGCTGACGAGGCCGCTGACCGGCTGCGTGATACGTTGCCCGACGAAGTACGCCGTTGTCACCGCAAGTGCGATGGCGAGGAGAAAGAGCGCGAGCTCTTCGCGCAGATTCTCCGCCAGCCGCGCGTCGAGCGCCGACTGGGAGATCCCCACGTTGATCATCCACGGCGCCGTTCGCGTGCGCGTGAAGCCGGTGAGGCGCATGACGCCGTCCATGCCTTTGATCGTGCTCGCCCCTGTCGTGTCGACGTGCACACCAGGACGAAACCGCTGCTGCCCGATGGTCGAGTCGGGGTCTTCGGAGCGGGCGAGTACGACGCCCGACGTGTCGAAGATGGTGACGAGCGGCGTGCCGAGTTGGCTCAGTCCGTCGGTCAGGCGGGAGAGTGAATCGAGGCGCACCGGCATCGACACGACGCCGCTGAAGCGCCCGTTGCGATCGGTGATGGCCCGCGCCAGCACAACAACCCACGGTCGGTCGGCCAGCACCGCCGACCGACGGATCTCGCCCACGACGAGCGCGCGCGACGTCCGTACCACGTTGAAGTACCCGCGATTGGCGAAGGCGCGAACCGTGTCGCCGGTAGGGCCGACTTTGCGTGCTGTGGCGACGAGCGTGCCGATCGAGTCGAGCAGAAACAGATTGACGATCGGCGACGCCGTTCCTTCGAGCGTGCGCAGCAAAATCGCTTCGTTTTCCACGCGTCGGGCCGGATCGGCGACGAGCGTGTTGGACAATCCCAGCAGGAGCGCATCGGCGGCCCGAATACGTTCGTCGATGCGGGCCGCTGCCACGCTGGCCGCGCGCTCGGCGTCCGAGGCGAGCATGTTGCGATCGTGCAGCGAGCCTGTGGCGAGTCGCAGCACGCCGAGTGCGACCAAGGGCAGGGCACTGAAGAGTGCCAAGCCGATCAGTCGCAGCCGGATGCCGTCAACCCGACCAAAGGCGTTCATCGTCAGCGCGTCAGGCGCCCAGGGGTTCCGTCCCCGGTGGCATGGTGACGGCCATCCCCATCGCGTGGTATCCCTTGTCCACGTACACCGTGGCGCCCGTGATGCCACTCGCGAGCGGGCTGGCAAGGAACGCGGCCGTCGATCCGACTTCGGTGGCGGAGAGTTCTTCCGTCAGCGGTGAATTGGCGGCGCAGTACTGCACCATCTTTTCGATGATGCCGATGGCGCTCGCGGCGCGCGACGCAAATGGACCGGCCGAGATGGTGTTGACGCGCAGCCCGTACTTGCGACCCGCTTCGAATGCGAGCACGCGCGTATCACTCTCGAGCGCCGCCTTCGCCGACGACATGCCCCCGCCGTAGCCGGGGATGGCGCGCTCGCTGGCCATGTACGTCAGCGAGCACACGGACCCGCCCGGCCGCATGAGTGGCCCCAGGCGCTGCACCATGGAGACGAGCGAATACGCGCTCGCGCTCGACGCCGCGAGGTAACCCGCGCGACTGGTTTCCAGCAGCGACTTTTTCACTTCAGGCCCGTTGGCCAGCGAGTGAAACAGAATATCGAGCGGCTTGTCGCCGAAGTCGCTGACAAGTCGTTCGGCAAGCCCGCCAATGGAGAAATCGCCCAGGTCCTTGTAGCGCTTGGATTCGCGCACGTCTTCCGGCGCATCGCTGAGCACGTCGAAGACGGCGTCCAGCGGATAGATGCGCTCGAACTCGAGCATCGCTCCGCTGGCGAGTTTGCGTGACTCGTCCATCTTTCCGCGCTCGAGCAGATTGAGAAAGATGTTGAGCGCGGGCGGCCACGTGGCGACACAGACCGAGGCGCCGGCTTCGGCGAGAGATTTGGCGACAGCAAACCCGAAGCCGCCGTCGTCGGCAACGCCAGCCACGAGGGCGCGCTTGCCAGTCAGATCGATTGAGAGCATCGCGGTAATCTAGGGACCGCTGCGCGCGCTAGCACCCTGCTCGTCCCTGTCCCGCCCTCAACGTGCGGCGCGTACGAGGCGATCATGGACGCCACGCCACTGGTCATCCTCGGGCGGTTGCTCGATAATGACCAGTGACGCCCCGTCGGCATCGGCGGCATGCAGCTCGGCGTAGAGCGCCCGCGCATACGCCTGCGGATCGTCGGGCATCGGCACCACGCGTCCCGTCGCGCCCACGTGCACGGTTGTCCCCAGCAGCAATGCGACCACGGGGCCACCTGGTGATGTGACACTGCGCTGCCGAGCGGTGAGCGCCCGTTCGATTTCGCCACGCTGCGTCGACGCAAACAGCCACACGTCGGCATGCGGAGCGTAGTGGCGGTCGGCCATTCCGGGTGACCGCTGGCCCGAGGTCGAGGCGTCATCGGCGCGAACGCTGCCGACGGACAAGGCCACTGGTCTTCCGAGCACCGCCTCGAGCTGCCGACGGGAGATCATGCCGGGACGCAACACGGTCGGTGTGTCGGAGGTCAGGTCGACGACAGTGCTTTCAATCCCGACCTCACACGGCCCACCGTCCAGGATGAGCGGAATACGGTCGCCCAGTGACGTCTGCACGTGCGCGGCCGTCGTGGGCGACACCTGCGTGAAGCGATTGGCGCTGGGGGCGGCAATCGGCCTTCCCGTCGCCCGCAGCAGCGCCAGGGCGACCGGGTGGGCAGGCACACGGACACCGACGGCGTCGAGTCCTGCCGTGACGATGTCGGGGACGTGCGACGCGCGCGGCAGTACGAGGGTGAGTGGGCCGGGCCAGAATGCCTGGGCCAGTCGCTCGGCGCTCTCGGGCCAGGAGCGCGTGAGTGCGCGCGCGGCTTCGATATCGGGGGCGTGCGCAATGACCGGATTCCATGCCGGCCGACCCTTGGCGACGTATATCCGCGCCACCGCGTCGGCGTTCAGGGCATCGGCGCCAAGTCCGTAGACCGTTTCGGTGGGAAAGGCGACGACATTGCCCTCACGCAACAAGGCGGCGGCCTCCGCCATCGTGGCGGGATCGGGGCGCTGTGCATCGACCAACAGGCTGCGGGCAGACATGCCCGGAAGATAGTCGGCGGTTACTGCCGCCGATCGATCGCGCGTCGGGCGATTCCGTCGACGATCGACGGGGAGATCAGTTTGAGCAGACGACCGATCTTGCCCCGGAAGGTCATGACGAGATCACGCTGGCGGGCCGCAGTGGCGACGAGAATCTGCCGACAGCATTCGTCGGTCTCCATGGTCTCGCCTTTCTTGCGCAGATACGCGCGCTCGCCAAAGGGCTGACCATTGGGCTGCAGTGCGCGTTGGTTGATCTCTGAAAAGACAAATCCCGGATACACGACGGTGACGCTCACCCCGGTCCCGTCGAGTTCGATGCGCAGTGAGTCGAAAAACCCGGCCATCGCGTGTTTGGTGGCCGCATACGCGGTGCGCTTGGGCACCCCGGTCAGTCCGGTGAGACTGGAAATTGCCACGATGCGACCGCGCGATTCCTTGAGGTGTGGCAAGGCGTACGCCGTGCACCACACACTGCCGAGAAAGTTCACGCGCATCAGCGTCTCGAATATCGAGAGATCGGTGATGTCATCGAATCGTCCGCTGGCGCCGAGTCCTGCATTGTTGATGAGTGTGTCGAGCCGTCCGTAGTGCGCCACCGTCTCGTCGATCAGACGTTTGCAGTCGGCTTCAATGCTCACGTCACCGGTGAGGACCAGGGCATCGCCGCCGCGCGTCCGGCAGTCGGCCGCGACCTGTGCGAGTCGTGCGCCATCGCGCGCGGCCAGCGCCACGTGTGCGCCGGCGGCCGCACACTGGCGCGCGAGTTCGGCACCGATACCGCTCGAGGCGCCCGTGACGAGGACCACCTGGCCGCGAAACGTGCCCGGCATCAGCGACCGTCGGACAGATCGACGCCCGGCGTTTCGTCATCGTCGATGTCGCCTTCGAACGGCGAATCGAGAATGAACAACGCCTGCCCGACATCCTGCACGCGCACCGCCAGTCGTACGGGGTAGAGCATGTGCATGGCGGGCAACATGCCGCCCGCATCATCACGCAGCACGACGGCCGGCACGTCATGCGCTTCGAGGACGCTGCGTGCGATCAGCGCTTCCATCTCGTTGACGTATTGCCGGATTACCGTCATGGCTTCACCCATCAGGCGAACATATCGCGCGCCCTGCGACACCGTGAGGGGCGGCCGCTAGATTGCCAGCATGGCAGCATCCTTTGGTATTTTCATCCTGGCAGAACTGCCCGGTGAGGCAGGCGCGCAGGTCCGTGCAGTGCAACAGCGATTCGATCCGAAGCTGGCACGCATGACGCCACCCCACATCACGTTGGCGGGGTCATCCGGTGTGGGGACGATTCCCACCGACACGCCGGTGGCGCGCATCCGCGACGCGCTCGAGCCGATCGCACAATCCACCGCGCCCATGTCATTGCCGTTCGGATTGCCGCACCGCTTCATGCAGACGGAGATCGTTTCGTTGCCGCTCGATCCGCACGGGCCACTTCGGTTGCTGCATGAACGCCTTGCGCGCAGCGGACTGCCGTTTCGCGCGGCGCGGTTCATGTTCTCGCCGCACTGCACGCTCAGTTTTTATCCGACGCTGACGCCACAATCGGAGCGCGAACTGCTGGCCGTGCGTGTCGAGGCGCCGGCGCGTATCGAGCGACTACAGATCTATCTGACCCGCGATCCGCAGCCGGCGAAGAAGCTGCTGGAGCTGGTGCTCACCGGCGCGTAGCGCCGGTTTCGCCGCCGGCCGCCGTGCCGTTCCCTACTTGGCTTCGGGGCGCAGTTTGCCGAGTGCGACGGTGGCCTGACGAAGCGCGAGGAGAGCCGACGCTTCGAGTTCGTATTCGAACTTGAGCACACCGAGCTTTTCGGCATCGTGCTGCGTCAGCTGCTGCGAGGCCTTCTCGGCGATCGAGTGCCGGCGGAGGTACTCGCGCGCGGCGAGCCACAGCGAATTGGCGCGCTGGCGCACGTCGGCATCATCGGAGGCCGGCGCTTTGGCGCAGCACTTCTCGAAGTCCTTGACGCATTCCGCGAGGGCGAGATCGATGGTGTCGACCAGTGCATGCGCGGCTGCGAGCTCGGCTGTGGACACGCCAAGATCGTGCAGGCGAGAGAGGCGCTCATGCTGGCGGCAGGTCTCGGCGGCCGTTCGCCCCAGTGCATCCGCCGCGGCGAGCGGACCGTTGGCGGGCGTCGGTTCGTCCAGAAGTTTCGCAGCAGCGCTCAAGCGTGAAGCAGCCATGGTGCCTGGGAACGAAAGGAGCACCGACCGAAATCGGTGGGTCTTGATGAGCTGCCGAGTACTGGCAGCCGTGTGGTGGGACGTGTGATCTAGCAAGGCGCAGGGGCCAAGCGGTAGTGGCCGCCACGAAGTGCATACGTGAAAGCACGCCAGTCGCCCGTTTTGCATCACGTGCGTAACGTTCTCTCACCGCGTTTCCCACTCCATCGGACCCCCATTGTGACCGAATCCCGTCCCTTGCTGGTTGAGACCTCGCCTGCGGGCGTTCGCACGCTGACGCTCAACCGTCCTGACCGGTTGAACGCGGTGAATCCGGCGCTGGCCGAGGCGCTGCCGCTCGCCATGGCGGACGCGGCGCAGGATGATGCCGTCCGGGTGGTGGTGATTACGGGCAGCGGCCGCGGGTTTTGCGCCGGACTCGATCTGTCGGAGCCGGTACCACTCGATGGCGGGACCCGCGCCTCGCGTCTGGATCCGTACTACTGGGTGGGGCGCTGGGTGCTCAGCATCACCGGGTGCGAGAAGCCGGTGATCGCCGCCATCAACGGAGCGGCCGCCGGCGCCGGTTTCGGGCTGGCGTTGGCGTGCGACTTGCGACTGATGCAGCAGGATGCCCGCTGCACCGCCGGCTACGTGCGTCGCGGGCTGTCACCCGATGCCGGTGTGACGTGGATGCTGCCGCGACTGATCGGCCACGCGCGGGCGATGGATGTTGTCCTCACCGGGCGCGATCTCGATGCGGCCGAAGCGGAGCGCATTGGTTTGGTGACCGCCGTGTTTGGCGCGGACGACTTCGCGTCCCGTGTGCACGAGTACGCGGCGCGTCTCGCGGCCGGACCGCCGATCGCGCTCGCGCTGACCAAACGGCTGATGCTGTCGAGTGCCGGTGCCACGCTCGACGCACAGCTTCGTGACGAACTCACGCACATCAAACAGTGCTTCGCGACCGAGGATGTGGCCGAGGCGATGCGCGCGTTTCGTGAAAAGCGCCCAGCGGACTTCCGGGGCGTGTAACCCCTTCTCTACGCGCTCCCGGGATTGAAGCGCAGGCTTCCCGGCAGCGCGTTGAGCAGCGGTCCGAGTTCGGTGGCGCGTTCCAGGGTCGTCACGAAGGTGAGCCCGTTGATCGTCACCACCAGCATCCCGGAGATACCGTACACCACGATGCACTGTCCGTCGGCGTGAATCACGTTGCCGGAGGCATCGACACAGTGGACATCACCCATCACGCCGTTGCCCGTGTCGTCGAGTTCGCGCACGCGACGGAGTGACGCCCAGGTGCCCACGTCATCCCATCCGAACTCACACGGCATCACGACCACATTCGCGCTGCGTTCGAGCAAGCCGCGATCGATCGAGATGGAGGTGACCTCGGACGCGAAGGCGTCGAGATTGCCGCCGGCCAGCAGTGGCAACCCGTTCACCAGTTCACGGGTATGCTGCTCGAGTTCGCGCTGCACGATATCGGCCCGCCAGACAAAAATGCCGCTGTTCCAGAGCGCGCCACGATCGATCAGCGTGTCGGCGACCGTCGCCATCGGTTTTTCGACGAAGTACTCGACCTTGCAGGCACCGCCCTCCGCGCGGGAGACCAGTGGATCGAGCGGCGCGCCGGGCAGCAGATATCCAAACCCCGTTTCACAGCGGGTCGGCTTGGCGCCGATGGTGACCAGCACGGCGTGGCTGGCGGCAAGTGATGCGGCGCGACGGATGGTCAGCTGGAATTCGTCGGCAAATGCGACGGACAGGTCGGCGTGCAGCGCGCAGAACACGGTCTGTTCGCCGGCACGTTTGGCGACTTCCTGGGCGCCCCACGCAAGTGCCGCCGCCGTGCCCAGCGGGCGAGGCTCGACGAGCAGGTTGGCGCGCGGCACCTCGGGGATCGCGTCGTAGAGTGCATCCGCGATGTCAGCACTGGTGATGACGAGAATGCGATCCGGCGGAACGAGCGGCGCCAATCGATCGATGGTATCCGCGATGAGCGGTCGCTCATTCACCAGCGCGAGCACTTGTTTGGGCCGGCGCGCGGTGCTCAGTGGCCAGAAGCGGGTACCGATGCCACCGGCGAACACAACGGCCCACAGTCCGATGTCGGCATCCAGCAGCGGTTCGACTTCGGGTTCGTCTGCCGTGCGGTCCGCGACTGCGGTCTCGACAAGGAGCGTGGGCTCGGCGAACGGGCCCGCATTCTGGGGATCAGGCATCAGAGCCACTGAGGGGGACGTGAGTTGAGCACGCCGACCGTGCGCTCACTTCACGGTGGAAAAGGTGAGCGCACGTCTGGCGCCGAAATCGCGCATCCCGCAACATATCCGAGCCCGGGCATTGCGTCAGCAGGCACCGGCACTGGAATGTTTGTCCGACGGCACCTCGTACCCGACCCACATCGAATGTTGACTCTGCACGTCACGAATGGCGATTTGGCCGCCCAGGGCTTGGCCCGCTCAGGACTTCCGGGCGATGTGCTGGCCTGGCGCGATGTCCTGCATGACGGGCCAGTGCTGCCGGACGACGACCGGGAACCGTTTCGCTCCGCGCGCGCGGCGTTTCTGGCGGATCGTCGGTGGGCGGACGAGCACGCGGTACTACGGGATCTGGTCGCGCGGGATGCCCGCCTCCACGAACTGACCGCGGGCGACTCGCTCATTCTGTGGTTTGAACCCGATCTGTACGATCAGCTGCAGCTCATCGAGGTTCTGTCGTTGCTCCATCGGCGGCCCGCTGGCGAGCGCCCATCGGTGAGCATTGTGCCAGCCGACCTGATGCTTGGCGAACTCGCGCCGACCAAGTTCCCGCCGCTCTACGAAGTCCGACGTGCGATCACCGCCGGTGACCTGCAGCGCGGACACGACGCCTGGCGGGCGTTCTCGGCGGCGGCGCCGGACGATCTGTTGCAGTTGGTGGATGCCTTCGACCGCTCCATCCGTGCACGAACGTACGCCGCCGACGAGCAGGAGCGGCTCCCGCACCTGACGGCGGCATTGCGCCGCGTGCTGGAGGAGTACCCGGATGCGGAGACCGGGCTTTCACGCAGCGAACGGCAGATCTGCGAGGCGCTGACGCCGGGTCCGGCCACCCTCACCAAGCTCTTCCGACATTCGCATCAGACGAGTGAATCGTGGGCGTGGCTCGGCGATCTCAGTTTTGCGTGGTACGTGGACCGCTTGAGTCAGGGCGCATCGCCACTCCTCCTCCACACCAACGGCACGCGCGTGCTGGCACCCACCCACGCCGACGACCGCACCGGCTTCTGGGAGCGTCGCGTCGAGCTGACCGCGTTCGGCACCGACGTGGTGCGGGCGCGCGCCGACGCGATCGCCGCCAACGGCGTCGACCGCTGGATCGGGGGGTGCATCTCACGACGACACGACACTGGCGCTGGGATGGACGACAGCGGCGCACCATCCTCATCAGCGCCAACTAGCGGCCCAACAGGTGTGAATTGCCGGGTTGCCTGACGACGACCGCATTCTGCGGTTATCCTCTCGGCATGGATACCATCAGTGGTTCCGGCACGCATCGGGCGGAGCCCGACGCGGAGGCGTTGCTCGCGCAACTGGATCAGGATCTCGAGGCCGATACCAGCCTGTCGGCGGCCGAGCCGATTCTGGCGCTCGCGGCGCAGTACCTCACGGAGACGCGCACCGGCGAGGGGCCGGTCTCCACCTGGCACAGCGCGCAAACGATTGCGGACCGGCTCGAGGCCGAGCTGCCTCGACGCGGTCGGCCGCTGGCAGCGGTCGCGAAACGCCTGTCGTCGCTGCTGCTGGAGGATGTGAATCGACTCGCGCACCCGATGTACATCGGGCATCAGGTATCGGCGCCGCTCCCTGCGGCGGTCTGGACGGACGCGCTGGTGAGTGCGCTCAACCAGTCGATGGCCGTGCGCGAGATGTCGCCGTCATTCACTCCGCTCGAGCATCAGGTGGTGGCGTGGATGACCGATGCCATCGGATGGGATGAACACGCCGGTGGCATGATGACGTCGGGCGGCACCGAAGCGACATTCACCGCGCTGCTGGCGGCACGCAGTCGCGCTATTCCGAATGTCTGGACGCACGGCGTGCCGACGCACGCGCCGGTGCTCGTCTGCGGTGAACATGCCCACTACGCGGTGACGCGCGCGGCCGGTGAAATGGGGCTCGGGTTGCATCGGGTTGTGATGATTCCGTCGCACGAGCACCGCATGAGCATTCCGTTGCTGCGCACCAAACTCAAGCAGCTGCATGACCAGCATACGGCGGTGATGGCCGTGGTAGCGACGTCCGGGTGCACCGCTACCGGCAGCTTTGACGATCTGAATGCCATCGCCGATGCGTGTCACGAATTTCGCGATGCGCATGGCGATCTCTGGCTGCATGTCGACGCGGCGCACGGGGGCGCGGCGATGCTGTCGTCGACGCAGCGGCATCGCGTGGCCGGAATCGAGCGCGCGCGCTCGGTGGCGTGGGATCCGCACAAGACGTTGCTGTTGCCACTCGCGGCCGGGCTGCTGCTCATGAAGGATGAGCGAGAGCTCAATGGGGCATTTTCGCAGGCGGCCCCGTATCTGTTCACGCCCGGCGAAGACGCGAAGGCGTGGGACACCGGGCCTCGCAGCTTTCAGTGCTCTCGGCGGGCGGATGTGCTCAAGCTCTATGTCGCCCTCGAGCGCTACGGCGCCGATGCCCTCGCGGCATTGTACGACCGCCTGTGCCGGGTGACGCGTGTGCTGTACGATCTGCTGGCGGCGCGCAGCGATTTCACGCCGCTGCACGAGCCGGAGTCGAACATTCTCTGTTTTGCCTGGACCCCGCCCGGTTTGCCCGACTCGAAGCGTGATGACCTGACCGAATTGCTGCGTGAACGGTACAATCGTTCCGGCCGCGGCTGGATCACGGTGACCACACTCGATAAACGGCGGGTGCTGCGTATCGCCGTGATGAACGCCCGCACGACGGAAGCGCACATCGCCAAGCTGGTGGATGGACTGGTCGCCGAGGGCCGGTCGGTCATGGGGCACGCTGGATACTGAGTGTGCGCGCGTGCACTCGCGCGCGCTGCCGCAGGAGCGGCAGCGCGCGGACCAGCCGTTTTGTTATCGCCCGTCCATCAGCGCGCGCAGGATGTCCGGACGATCGGTGGTGATGCCATCGACGCCGAGGTCGATGAAGCGTTGCATGTCGTCGCGTGTGTTGACGGTCCACACGAACACGCGTTGTCCGAGGCGGTGCGACTCGCTCACCGATTCGCGCGTGACATTGGCGGTGTTGGGTGACCAGTTCCGTCCTCGCGCCGCCCGGATCGCGCGCGGGACCGAGCCGCCGTGGTCATCCACATCCACCGCCCCCATCCACGCGGATGGACCGGGTTTGCCGACCTCGATGGTGTTCCAGTCCTTCCCCTCGAACGTGAGGTGACTGGTGGATTGCTGCGGTGCGATGCGCACCACCCGGGCCAACGGGCGCCAATCGAATGCGATGATCTGCGCCCGCATCGCAACGCCGCGCCGCGTGAGGAGCGCCATCGTCCGGTCGGCCACCAGCTCCGGCGGCGCGGAGAACGAGGGATTCGTGGGATCGGTCTTGATCTCCACCACCAATCGCGTCGGCGGCGGGCACCGATCGAGAAACAGCGTGATCACCTCGTCGAGAGTCGGCACACGCTCGCCGTCGATCTGCTGTTGATCGGGATGGCGCTTGGCGTAGTCGGAGCCGGGGCGCAACCGCCCAACGTCGTAGCGCTTGATCTCGGCGACCGTCATCTGGTGCAGTTGCGGGCGCTGCTTGGGATCGACCCATGCGCCGCTCGGGTCACGCGCGATGTCTGGATGCAACGCGTAGTCGTGATGCACTACCAGCACACTATCGGCCGTCAGGTGCACATCGAGTTCGATGCCGTCGACGCGAATCTCGCACGCACGGCGGAAGGCGGCCACCGTGTTCTCCGGTGCAAGCCCAGCCGCACCACGGTGGCCGATGATCTCCACCCGTGTGCGTGTTTGCTGTGCCTCGGTGCGACAGGCCAACACGGCGGTCGCCAACACGATGGCGGTGCCGCCGGTGAAACAGCACCGAAATGATGTGTGCATCGGTTTCGCTCGTCAGACTGGAGTGATCGTGATGTAACGCTTGATGTAACACGTGCGACTGTGCACCATGCAGCGGTGTCCACTCACGCGTGTATGCGCCGTTCGGTTTCGGGGTCGAAAAAGTGCAATTGGTCCGGCTCGGCCGTCAGCGCGATGCGCGAGCCAACGGCCGGCGTTTCAAGCCGACCATCGCGTGTGGCACATCGCACCGCGATGTGCGCGTCGCCGGTGTGTCCATGCACGATACTTTCGTTGCCCAGATGCTCCACATGATCGACCTGCATCTGCAAGACGGCGGCGTCCGCCCGATCGGTGGTGACCGACGCCGTGGTGTCGCTTTGGCGCCAGTGCATGTGTTCGGGACGCATCCCCACGAGCACGTCCTTCCCCGTATAGGGTGCCACGGCGGCGCGCCACGAGGCGGGCACGGCGATTTGCATCTGCGCACCGTTCGACACCATGAACCCCGTCGGGTCTGCTGCGCGCGTGTCGGTGGAAACGACACCACGCAGCAGGTTCATCGAGGGACTCCCGATGAATCCGGCCACAAAGACGGTGGCGGGCTCGGCGTAGAGCGCCGACGGCGTATCGACCTGCTGGACGCGCCCGTCGCGCAGCACGACGATCCGATCGCCCAGTGTCATGGCTTCGATCTGATCGTGTGTGACATAGATCATCGTCGTGCCGAGCTCGCGGTGCAGGCGGGCGATCTCGCGGCGCATCTCCACGCGCAACCGCGCATCGAGATTGGACAGCGGTTCATCGAACAGGAAGACCTTGGGTTGACGCACGAGTGCGCGTCCGAGGGCGACGCGCTGCCGCTCACCGCCGGAGAGCTGTCGCGGATAGCGGGGCAGCAGGGCATCGATGTGCATCGCGGCGGCGGCGGCGCGTACACGCGTCGTGCGGTCCGCAGATGGCATGCCGGCCAGCTTCAACGCAAAGTCGAGGTTATCGTACACCGTCATGTGCGGGTACAGCGCATAGGTTTGAAAGACCATGGCGATATCCCGCGCGCCGGGTGCGACATCGTTGACGCGTGTGCCGCCAATGCGCAGCTCGCCTTCGGAGATCGCCTCCAATCCAGCGATCATCCGAAGGATCGTGCTCTTGCCGCATCCGGACGGTCCCACCAGCACCAGAAATTCACCGTCGGTGACCGTGAGGTCCACGCCGTGGACCGCCACGTGAGCGCCGGCGCCACTCCCGTATATCTTGCGTACGCCGTGCAGCGTTACGTCCGCCATCTCATCTCCCAACGTCATGCGTGAAACCTTTCGATTCCCCGATCACTTTCTGTGGGGCGCCGCCACATCGGCGTACCAGATCGAGGGACATCCACACGCCGATGGCGCCGGTCCCAGCATCTGGCATCGATTTGCCAATTCGCCCGGACGCACCATGAACGGCGAATCCGGCGTGATCGCCTGTGATCACTATACCCGCTGGGCCGACGACGTGGCGCTCATGTCGCAGCTGGGCTTGAATGCCTACCGCTTCAGTATCTCGTGGAGCCGCATTCTGCCCACCGGCGTTGGCGCAAAAAATCCCGGTGGCATCGCGTTCTACGATCGACTGGTGGACGGGTTGCTGGCGCGGAACATCACGCCGAATGCCACCTTGTTTCACTGGGACCTGCCGGCGGCGCTGGATGATCGCGGCGGCTGGCTCAACCCGGATATCGCGGACTGGTTTGCCGACTACGCGCGTGTGTGCTTCGATGCGCTTGGCGATCGCGTGAAGATGTGGGCCACGCTGAACGAGCCTTGGGTGGTCACCGACGGCGGCTATCTGCACGGCGCACTGGCGCCGGGGCATCGCAATCTGTTCGAAGCGCCGCTGGCCTCGATCAATCTGATGCGCGCGCATGGCGCGGCGGTGAAGGTGTATCGTGCCGGAGGATACGACGGCCGCATCGGGCTGGTGGTCAACCTGGAGCCCAAGGACGCGGCAACCGATCACCCGGACGACCTCGAGGCCACGCGGCGCGCCGACGCGTACATGAACCGGCAGTATCTCGATCCCGTGTTCAAGAAGCAGTGGCCGGCAGAACTCCGCGACGTGTTTGGCGAGGCGTGGCCGGCGCATGCCGATGATGCACTCGATCTGATTGCGCAGCCGATCGACTTTCTTGGCATCAACTACTACACGCGCTCGGTCACCAAGAACGACGACAGTGCGTTGCCCGTTCGCGCGGGTGTGGTGCGGCAACCGTCGCACACCTACACGGAAACGGGCTGGGAAGTCCATCCCGACTCGCTGACCAAACTGCTGCTCTCCGTGAAAGCGCAGTACGGCGACATTCCGCTCTACATCACCGAGAACGGCGCGGCGTTTTACGACGCGCCCAAGGCGCACGACGGACGTGTGGAAGATCCGCTGCGCGTGCGCTACCTGCATGCGCACCTGCGTGCGATTCATCACGCCATCGCGGCCGGCGTGGATTTGCGCGGCTACTTCGCCTGGTCGCTGCTCGACAACTACGAGTGGAGTCTGGGGTTCAGCAAACGTTTTGGTATCGTGCACGTGGACTACGACACGCTCGAGCGCACGCCCAAAGCCAGCGCCCACTTTTACAGCGGGGTCATTCGGAGTCACGGCGAAGTCCTCGCCGAGCCCGTGCCGACCGCAGGATCACTGCTTGACGCCGGCCTGGTCACGGCGTCGCCCGGTGCGTGATGGTGAGCACCCGCGCGGGACGATGCAGGATGATCGTCCCGTCGGATGCCGGCGTCACCTCGACCCCGTCAGCGCGCGCACTCACCACGGGGCTATCGAGCGGTGACATCACCACCAGTCCACCCGGTGGCACACGCATGCCGGCACCAAACGTGACGGTGACGGTGGTGGCGGTGGCGCGCATCTGATACGCGAGCGGTCCCCAGGGCGTGCGAAGTCCGTCCACACGCACGCCCTGCTCTTCACGCACCCACGACGCGGGCACGCCGGCGCCGATGATCAGCGATTGATCGTTGGCACGCTCGTAGGCGAAGAGATCGAGCGCCGAGCGGATGAAGTCGCTGCCGACCCAGGTGTGGGGCATGTCGCCGATGAACTTTGGCAGACGCGGATCACGCCACACCACTTCGGCCCACTGCTGCCACGCCGTGGGCCGTCGATCGTTCATGAACTGCGCGAGCAGCGCCAGTGCCTGCGTTTTCCAGCCCAGGCGCACCAGTGCACCGACGGTACGCCACTCATACGGCGTATAGTCGTTCCAGAGACTGTCGGGATTTGCCCGTCCACGCGCGGCGCGGAAATAGCGGGCAAAGGTCGAGTCGACAGCGGCGCGTGGCAGTCGCGCGAGTTCTCCGCCCGGCGAGAGCAGCGTGGTGGTGCTCGTGGCATCGAAGTCGCCCAACTCGATGCTGCCGGGAATGTACGGGATGCGATGCCGCGCCATGCTGCGCGCGATGGCATCGAAGAGATCGGCGGCGAATTCATCGCGCGATGCCGCCATGCGTCGTGCGTCGTCCGCGTGCCCGAGCGCGGTGGCGAGGTCGGTGGCCTCACGCAGACCGAGCAAGGCAAATCCGTCATCCCAGACGGAATGCATGGGCTTGGCGGAGTACCCCTCGTGGCTGATCGACGCGGGCAACAGTCCGCGATAGTTGCGCAGCGTGTCGCGTTCGTACGCGGGCGTGCGATGGGTGAGTCGCAACGAATCGATGAACGCCACCGCGGACTTCACATGCGGCCACATGCGTTC